>CAVPGG010000145.1:0-48452 GCA_963703755.1 uncultured Pseudomonadota bacterium | reverse complement strand
AGGCACGTGGTCAATATTGTACAACCTCGGACCCGTGCTGAAACACGATGCTGGCACCAGAAGTCTACCCGAGGGAGGTACTATGGCCATAAAAAGAACCCTCATTGAACCTCATAAAGGGGACAAACGATACACCCGGCGGGCTAAGGACGGCACTTTCACCGAAAAACAAGTGGACGTGGGAAAGTACATGGCCGCCGACCGGCGGTCTCATTCCGAAACCGTGGTCCCCAAGGGTCAAGGTGACCGGGGCGATCAGAAAAAATCGAAGTCCTGAAGATGGCGGTCTCCGTTTGGAAGGGCAGCATCACCTTCGGCTTGATCTCGATTCCCCGTACGCCTGTTTCGCGCGGCGCGCAGCGAACGGGTTCCCTTAAGGGAGCTTCATCGCACAACAGAGGAGCCGGAGCCGCCAGTGAAAGCTCCCATACGAATCGACCGCCAAAAGGCGGAGGAAGAACCGGCGGCTTCCCCGGAGCCGGTTTTCGACCCGATGAGGCGCGTTTCGGTCGCGGGAATTTTCTGACCAGAGAGCCCCCGCCGAGGCGATTACCAAAGGCTACGAATATGAGCGCGGCCAGTACGTGACTTTGTCGCCCGAGGAGCTGCGCGCCATTGCGCCCGAAACGTCGTCCACCATGGAGATTACTCCTTGTTCCAGGCGATGTCCGGGCACCCCGAACACTTTTCTCCCGTCTACATCGCCCTGGTGTATGCCGGCGAGAGGGCCGGAGCGGTGGATGAAACCCTTCGGCGTTTGCATACAGCTATCCTGGCCCGAGAATGGAGGTTACTGGCAGATCACCCGGCGGACGAGCGACGCATGTTTCTGACCAGGCCGGCAAAGTCTGCCCTGGCATCAAGTCTGGTCGGAGTTGAGCGCCTACCAGCAGATGGTCACCCTTTGCGGTAGCGCGCGAACTGATAGGCACCGAGCGCGAAGGCGAGCGCCGCGAGGCGCGCGTCGCCCGACGCGTCGAGGAGCCGGTAGGTCCCGTCCGGCAGCAGCCCGGGCAGCCGCCCCGCCGCGAACGGATCGCGCGCCGGCTTGTCCTCCGCATCGAGCCCGAACAGCACGCCCGCGAGGCTGCCGTCGGGCGCGGGCAGCAACAGATGACGCCCGCCGCGCGGCTCGAAGCCGGCCGCGTCCGCGAAGGCGCGCGCCGCCGGGTCGAGGCCGGCGCGCACCGCAGGCCAGGTCGCGGCGCTGACGCAACGGATGGGCACGGCAGCAGTGCCGGGCGCGGCGAAAGTCGGATGCATGGTGCGTGATCCCGAAATCAAGCGCGCGAGCGGGCCAACCGAAAGGGCGCGGGCGCGGCGACCGCGCCTGGCGCAACTGGGTGGATGACCGCGGGCATCATTGGCGATTCGCCTCAATGGTTACTCGGGCGCCCCGGGCCGGACACCGCCCTGCGCCGAGGACATTCGCATGGCGACGGGCGGAACGACAATCCGCCTTATCGGTCAGGCACTAAGGCAGCGCGCGGGGAATCGCGCCAAGGGTCGCAACAGGACAATTTTACCGGCCCTTAACCATATTTCGTAACCATCGCCGCCATCCTTCCTGTTGCTTGCGGCGGTCTTGATGTTTTCCCTTGGTAACCGGGCCATTGCCGGCTCCATCGCGCACGCCAGCATTTCATTGCTCGTGCTCGCCGGCATCGTACTGTTTGCCGGCCCCGCGTGGTCACAGGCGATCGTGGTCAATCCTTCCTCCCTCCCCTCGGGACAGCAAGCATCTCCCTACAATCAGCTGATCATCGCCAATGACAGTGACGGCGACGACAACGATCCCAACAGCACAGACGCCGACGATACCTATACCTACGCGGTGACCGCAGGAGCGCTGCCGCCGGGATTGACGCTCGGCGGCGGGCCGGCCACAGCTGCAGGCGTGCCGCTCTCGGGCACACCGACGGCCGCCGGCACGTACAATTTCACGATCACGGCCACCAGCGGCACCAACGCCACCGGCTCAACCGCATACACGCTGGTCATCTCTCCGCCGCCGCTCACGATCAGCCCATCGAGCCTGCCGCCCGCCACGCAGAATGTCGCGTACAGCCAGACCATCAGCGCGAGCGGCGGCACTGGCCCTTACAGCTACATTGTGCTGTCCGGTTCGCTGCCGCCGGGCCTTTCGCTCAATTCCAGCAGCGGCGTGCTCAGCGGCACGCCGACCGCGGGCGGCTCCTACAATTTCACCGTCCAGGCGACCGACCAGCTCGGCAACTCGGGCACGCGCGCCTACACGCTCAACGTCGGCACCAACATCCTGATGCTGAGCCCGACGACGCTTCCGTCCGGCACCCAGAACGTCGCATACAACCAGACCGTCACGGCGTCCGGCGGCATCGGATCCTACACCTATGCGGTGACCTCGGGCACATTGCCGACCGGCCTTACGCTCAATCCGGCCAGTGGCGCCATCACCGGCACGCCAACCGCGGGCGGGGCCTTCAATTTCACGATCCGAGCGACTGACACGTTCGGCGACACCGGCAGCCAGGGCTATTCGGTGAACATCGGCACCAATTCGCTGAGCGTGAACCCGTCGAGTCTTCCGGCCGGAACGCAGAATGTCCCCTACAATCAGACGGTCAGCGCCATCGGAGGGACCGGGCCTTACACGTTCTCGCTCTCGGCCGGCGCATTGCCGACCGGTTTGTCGCTGAACACGTCGACGGGAGCCATCACGGGCGTACCGAGCGGGAGCGGACCATCCGGCTTCACGATCTCGGCGCTCGACAGCAAGGGCAACACCGGCAGCCGAGCCTATACGGTGAACATCGGGACCAACACGTTGACGGTCAATCCAACGTCGTTGCCCAACGGGTCGCAAGGCGTGGCGTACAACCAATCGCTGGTCGGTTCCGGCGGGACAGCGCCCTATACGTATTCGATCATCGCCGGCGAGCTCCCACCCGGGCTCGTTCTCAACGCGAGCACCGGCGCAATCGCCGGCACGCCAACTCAAGGCGGCATGTTCGCCTTCACGGCGCAGGCCCGCAACGTCAATGGCAACGTCGGCAACCGCTCCTACGCGGTGAACATCGGGACCAACTCGCTGACCATCAATCCGGCGACCCTACCGCCGGCGCCGCAGGGCGCGCCCTACCGGCAGACCGTCGTGGCGACTGGCGGCGCTACGCCCTACACCTACACGATCTCGTCGGGTGCGCTGCCGCCCGGCCTCACCCTCAATGCCAGCACCGGGCAGATCAGCGGCACGCCGAGCACGATCGGCAATTTCTCGTTCACGATCCTTGCGCGCGACAGCCCCGGCAATTTCGGCAGCCACAGCTACACGATCGGCACCGCGCGGCTCGACCCGACCCTCGACCCCGACGTGCAGGGCCTCGTCGCCGCGCAGGCCGCGGCGGCACGGCGCTTCGCCGGCGCGCAGATCGGCAACATCATGCAGCACCTCGAAGGCCTGCATGACGACTTCGATCCGTGCGCGGTAAACATCGGCATCAACCTGTCGACCGCCACGGCGGCGGCGCGGCCGCTGTCCGACCAGGTCGGACCGAACGCCGCCGCGGCGCCGGCGACGCCGGCCGAGCAGGTCGCGCGCCGCATGCCGTCCGAGCAGTGCAACAAGAAGGACCGCTGGTGGGCGCCGATCTTCGCGTTGTGGGCGGGCGGCTCGATCCGGCTCGGCTCGACCAGCGTCAACGGGCTCTCGGTCGACAACCGCTTCTCAACGTCCGGCGTGACGGCGGGCGTCGACCTGCGCGTCATGGACAAGCTGATCGTCGGCGGCGCGTTCGGCTACGGATCGGACCACACCGACATCGGCAGCTTCGGCACGAGGACCGACGGACGCAGCCTGAGCGGCATCGTCTACGCGAGCTACCAGCCGTTCCGGTCGTGGTTCCTCGACGGCATGGTGGGCTACGGCTATCTGAGCTTCGACAACCACCGCTTCGTGACGCTCGATTCGAGCTCGGTCGCGGGCGCGCGTACCGGCGGGAGCTGGTTCGGCTCGCTCGGCATCAGCACGGAGATCAGGCTCGATCCGTGGAAGTTCATGCCCTACCTGCGCGCCGAGTTCATGACCGCAAGCCTCAACTCCTATTCGGAGCAGGGCCCGACCAACCAGGCGCTCACCTTCGGCACGACGAGCTTCGGCTCGACCTCGGCGGTGATCGGCCTGCGCACGTTCTACGAGATCCCGACCGCGTGGGGCATGCTGACGCCGACGCTGCGTACCGAGTACCGGCATGAGCTCGACGGCGGCGTCAACCAGCCGATGTATTACACGGACATCGGGCCGGGCATCACCTACGGGCTGATCCAGGCCGCCGCGAGCCACAACCTCTTCACCACCGCGGTCGGCCTGCGCACGCGCGACAGCGGCGTCACCTCGCTCGACCTCGAATATGGCGCGACCATCGGCACCGACAGCCCGCTCACCCACACGTTCCGCGCGACCGCCCGCATGGCGTTCTGATACGCCGGCCGCGGCGGCAGCGGATCGGCGCCTTAACCAAGCATTAGGGTTAACGTTCTACTACTCGCGGCGGCCGGCTGCGTTGGGCTGCGCAAGGTCCGGCGGAGTGAGCCATGGCAATGCGTCAAGGTCCCGGCCGCACCGCGCGGTTTTTCCTCACCGCCACCCTGCTCGGCGGCGTCGCCGTCGCGGCCGCCGGCTGCGTCACCACCGGCAACAACGGCTTCCCGGGCCCCGTCGCGGCCGCCGCGCCGGCCGCGACCTCCGAGGCCGACTGGCGGCGCGAGGCCGCCCTGCAGGGCGAGCGCTACCGCGCCAATCCGTCCGACCCCGACGTGGCGCAGGCCTATGCGCGGGCGCTCACCGCCCTTGGCGAGCGCGCGCAGGCGGCCTCCGTGCTCGAGCAGACCTCGATGCGTCATCCCGAGAACAAGGCGCTGCTCGGCGCCTACGGCCGCGCGCTGGCCAACGTCGGCAAGTATGTCCAGGCGCTCGATGTGCTCAGCCGCGCCCACTCGCCCGATCAGCCCGACTGGCACATCCTGTCGGCGCAAGGCGCGGTGCTCGACCAGATGGGCCGCCACGACGAGGCCCAGCGCTACTATTCGAGCGCGCTGAAGATGGCGCCCGACGATCCGTCGGTGCTGTCCAATCTCGGCCTGTCCTACGCGCTGTCCAAGGATCTGCCGAAGGCCGAGGCGACGCTGCGTCGCGCGGTCGCGCAGCCCGGGGCCGATCCGCGGGTGCGGCAGAACCTCGCGCTCGTGGTCGGCCTGCAGGGCCGCTTCGCCGAGGCCGAAAGCATCGCGCGCGCCGACCTGCCGCCCGACGAGGCGGCGGCCAACGTCGCCTACCTCAAGCAGATGATGTCGGACCACAACGACTGGGCGAAGATCGCCTCGACGGCCGAGCCGGCGAAGAACAAGAAGGCGGCCCGCCGGCGCCCGGCCGACGACCGCAGCGCCACCGCGGCGATCAACTGAAGGCGGCGATCGCCTTGATGGCGGCCGGCCCGAGAATCACCACGAACAGCACCGGCAGGAAGAACACGATCATCGGCACCGTCAGCTTGGGCGGCAGCGCGGCGGCCTTCTTCTCGGCTTCCGACATGCGCATGTCGCGGTTCTCCTGCGACATCACGCGCAGGGTCTGCGCCATCGGGGTGCCGTAGCGCTCGGCCTGCTGCAGGGCGAGGCAGACCGCCTTGACGCCGTCGAGATCGGTGCGCTTGGCGAGGTTCTCGTAGGCCTGGCGGCGATCCGGCAGGTAGGACAACTCCGCCGTCGTCAGGGTGAGCTCCTCGCACAGCGGGATCGACTGCGAGCCGATCTCCTCGCTGACCCGGCGGAACGCCGCCTCGATCGACATGCCGGACTCGACGCAGATCAAGAGCAGGTCGAGCGCATCCGGAAAGGCCCGCATGACCGACAGCTTGCGCTTCGTGATCTTGTTCTTGAGGAACAGGAAAGGCAGCTGCATGCCCAGATAGGTCGCGAGCAGGCAGACGCCGAGCTTCATGCTCGGCGCCATGTCGATCTGGGCGAGGGCGAAGACGTAGATCAGCGAGCCGACCAGCATGACCAGCGGCACGATCATGCGGAAGAACAGGAACGCCACGTATGGCCCCTGCCCGCGATAGCCGGCCTGCATGAGCTTCGCGCGCGCCGCCTCCTGGCCGACCCACTTGGTGAGGTTGAACTGCTCGACCACGGTCTGCATGTAGGCCTTGGGCGAGGTGCGCAGCGTCACCTTTTCGTTGCGCGCCATGCGCTCGCGCTCGCGCTGGCGCATCTTCTCGCGCTCGAGCGCGACCGACTTCATCCGCTTCTCCAGCGTGTCGCCGACGAGCAGCGGCATCGTGAGGGTGACCACCGTCGCGATCGCCGCGATCGCGGCGAGCACCATCGCGAGGAAGTGCGGATCACTGATGCGTTCGGTCAAGTATTGCATGGCTCAGAACATGGCTCAGAACATGGCTCAGAACATGGCTCAGAAATCGAAGTTGATCATCTTCTTCATCGTCATGATGCCGACCAGCATCCACACCGCGGACCCGGCGAGCAGCAAGCGGCCCGTCGGGGTGATCCACAGCAGCTCGATGTAGTCGGGGCTGGTGATGTAGACGATGCCCATCACCAGGATCGGCAGGCTGCCGATGATGCCGGCGGAGGCCTTCGCCTCCATCGACATCGCCTTGATCTTGGCCTTCATCTTCTTGCGGTCGCGCAGCACCCGCGACAGGTTGCCGAGCGCCTCGGAGAGATTGCCGCCCGCCTTCTGCTGGATCGCGACCACGATGCCGAAGAAGTTCGCCTCGGGCAGCGGCACGCGCTCATAGAGGCGGCCGCAGGCCTCGCCGAGCGGCAGGCCGATGGTTTGCGTGTCCAGGATGGCGCGGAACTCGCTTTTGACCGGCTCGGGCGCGTCGGCGACGATGACCTTCATGGAGTCGAGCAGCGGCAGGCCGGCCTTGATGCCGCGCACGATGATGTCGACGGCGTCGGGGAAGTGCTGCAGGAACTTGTTGTGGCGGCGCTTCTTGAGGAAGTTGAGGACCCAGCGCGGCACGCCGAACGAGGCGCCGAAGGCGAGACCGAGAGCTCCCAGGAACCCGCCGTGCAGAACGAGGACGCCGACGAAGGCGACAAGCCCGAGCACGCCGGAAAAGATCATGAACTGTTGCTTCGACCAGGCGAGCCCCGCCTGCTCGATGCGCACGTTCAGCGACGGATTCTTCTGCTTCTTGCGGCGCGCCTCGAGCTCCTTGAGCGTCTCCTCGAGCTGGTCGCGGCGCAGCTTCGGCGACGCCCGCGCCGCCACCTTGGTGGCGACGCGGTCCGGCTTGGCGACGCTCTGCATGCGCTGCTCGGCCTGCCGTTCGCCCGACAGCAGCGGATAGAGAAACACCCACGCGAGGCCGCCCACCGCCGCGGCGGCGAGGAAGAACAGGGCGAGGTGCTGCATCGACATGGCCGTCGGCCTTCACCGCATCACTGCTGCGCACCCGCCTTCTCGGCGGCGTCGAGCGCAGCGGCGAGGTGCTTCTCCTCGCCGTAGTAACGCGCGCGCTCCCAGAAGCGCGGGCGGCCGATCCCGGTCGACTTGTGGCGGCCGATCAGCTTGCCGGCCGCGTCCTCGCCGAGCAGGTCGAACAAGAACAGGTCCTGCGTGATGATGACGTCGCCTTCGAGGCCCATCACCTCGGTGATGTGCGTGATCTTGCGCGAGCCGTCGCGCAGGCGTGCCGCCTGCACCACCACGTCGACCGAGGCGCAGATCATCTCGCGGATGGTGCGCGACGGCAGCGTGAAGCCGCCCATGGTGATCATCGACTCGAGGCGCGAGAGCGCCTCGCGCGGATTGTTGGCGTGCAGCGTGCCCATCGAGCCGTCGTGGCCGGTGTTCATCGCCTGCAGCAGGTCGAATGCCTCGGGCCCGCGCACCTCGCCGACGATGATGCGCTCGGGCCGCATGCGCAGGCAGTTGCGCACGAGGTCGCGCATGGTGATCTGTCCCTCGCCTTCGAGGTTGGGCGGGCGCGTCTCCAGGCGCACCACGTGCGGCTGCTGGAGCTGCAGCTCCGCCGCGTCCTCGCACGTGATGACGCGCTCGTCGTCGTCGATGTAGCGGGTGAGGCAGTTGAGCAGCGTGGTCTTGCCCGAGCCGGTGCCGCCCGACACCAGCGTGTTGACCCGGCAGCGGCCGATGATCTTGAGGATATCGCCGCCCTCCGGCGTGATCGTGCCATAGCGTACGAGCTGCTCGAGGGTGAGCTTGTCGCGCTTGAACTTGCGGATGGTGAGCGCCGGCCCGTCGATCGCGAGCGGCGGCACGATGACGTTGACGCGCGAGCCGTCGGGCAGGCGCGCGTCGCAGATCGGGGAAAATTCGTCGACGCGGCGGCCGATCTGGCTGACGATGCGCTGGCAGATGTTGAGCAGCTGGTGGTTGTCGCGGAAGCGGATCGGCGTGCGCTGGATCTTGCCGGCGACCTCGATGTAAACGGTGCCGGAGCCGTTCACCATGACGTCGGCGATGTCGTCGCGCGCGAGCAGCGGCTCGAGCGGGCCGTAGCCGAGCACGTCGTTGCAGATGTCGTCGAGCAGCTCCTCCTGCTCGGCGATCGACATCACGATGTTCTTGATCGCGATGATCTCGTTGACGATGTCGCGAATTTCCTCGCGCGCCGAGTCGGCGTCGAGCTTGGCGAGCTGGGCGAGGTCGATCGCCTCGATCAGCGCGCCGAAGATCGCGCCTTTGGTTTCGTAATAGGTGTCCGACCGGCGCGAATCGCTTGCGGTCGGCGCGGCAGCATTATGGTTGGCGCCGACGACGCGCCCGGCCTGCGGCACCGGCGCCGGAACGAGCGGCGCCGCCAGACCGGCGGATGGAAAGGCGGTGCGCGCGTCCGCGTTCGCCTCGGTGCGCGTGGCCGCCGCCGGCATCGGCACATGCGCCGGCGTGGGCGCCGGCGCCACGCGCGCGGGCGCCGCCGGCGCGCCATCCCCCTGAACCGAACGCTTACCGAACACGCCGCTACTCCCCGTCCCTGCTCATTTCCCGGACATGCGCTAGCCCAGCAGCTTCCCAAGCATCCCGCCCAGCAGTCCGCCGCGCGTCTTCTTGGCCGCCGCGCGCCCGGTCAGCACCTGGGCGAGCAGCCGGAACATTTCGGCCGTGCGATGGCCGGCCGCGACCTCGGCGATCATCTGCCCGTTGTTCGCCGCCGTGCCGAACACCGGCGGCTCGAACGGGATGACGGCGACCGGATCATCTTCCAGCGCCTTGGCGAAATCGTCCGGCTTGATCTCGGGACGCTTGGGCACGCCGACCTGGTTGAGGCAATAGAAGGGGCGGCGATCGTTCGGACGGGCGCCGCGCAGCATGTCGACCAGGTTCTTGGCGTTGCGCAGGTTGGCGAGGTCGGGCGCCGCGACGATCAGGATGTCATCGGCGCCGACCAGCACGCGCTTGGTCCATGCCGTCCACATATGCGGGACGTTGAGCACGACGCAGGGCACGCTCGCGCGCAGCGCATCGAATACGGGCTCGAAAGCCTCTGCAGTGAAGTCGTAGACGCGATCGAGCGTCGCCGGCGCAGCGAGCAGGCTCAGATGGTCGGTGCACTTCGACAGCAGGCGGTCGATGAACGCGGTGTCGATGCGATCGGGCGAGAACACCGCGTCAGCCACGCCCTGCGGCGGGTCCTGGTTGTAGTCGAGACCCGCGGTGCCGAAGGCGAGATCGAGATCGGCGACCACCGAGTCGAGCGCGAGGTCGCGCGCGATTGCCCAGGCGACGTTGTGGGCGACCGTCGAGGCGCCGACGCCGCCCTTGGCGCCCACCACCGCGACGATGCGGCCGACCGGCTTGGCGTCGGGCGCCGAGAACAGCCCGCAGATCGCACCGACGACGTTGATCGCGCGCACCGGCGCCATGAGATACTCGCTCACCCCGCGCCGCATCAGCTCGCGGTAGAGAACGATGTCGTTGAACCGGCCGATGACGACGACGCGCGTGCCCTCGTCGCAGAACTCGGACAGCTCGTCGAGCCCGCCGAGGATGTCGTCGGCGCGCGTCTCGGATTCGAGCATGATGACGTTGGGCGTCGGCGAGCTGCGGTAGGCCTCGACCGCGGCCGCGATGCCGCCCATCTGCACGCGCAGGTGCGCCTTGGCCATGCGGCGGTCGTCGGCGGCCGCCTGCACGGACGCGGCGGTCTCGACACTCGAGCAAAACGCCTGGATCGAGACGCGCGGGGCGGGCGCGATGTAGTCCTCACGCTCGGCAGGCGCCGACGCAGGGTCGATCGTTTCGGCGGTCTGCAGCGATAGCTTCATGTCACTGGCCAACGTCGCTGATCTTGCCCTGGTTCTGGTTCGGATAGTTGGTCGCGGTGCTTTCGCCCTTGCGGTACTTGTCGAGCACCGCCGAGCGGCGCGCCTGGTAGGCCGGCCCGTCGCCGCGCGGCTGGATGAGGTCGGCCGGGTTGTCGACCATGGCGGCGAGGTTGTGCTGGGTGGCGCAGCCGAGATTCCAGTAGTCGCGGTTCTGCGCGTAGGCGGCCGGGTCGGCAGGGCCGAGGTCGTGCGGCCAAAGCCCGCACGGGCCCGCCTGTGCGCGAACGAGCGGATAGGTGAGCCGGATGGCGGCGAGCCGCGCCGGATTCGGCGGCCGATAGGGCCGCACCGCGAGGCCCTGGGGCGGGATGCCGGCCGAGGTCAGGATCGACGTGATCTCGTGCATCGCATCGGCGGCGGCGCGCTCGTTCGACGTGCCGACCGGCACGTCGATGACGATGCCGCCGGTCGCCTCGCGCTTCCAGCGCTGCGCCAGCGCCAGCATGTCGGCGCGCTGCGCCGGCGTGAGCTCGCCGCGGCTGGTGCCGATCAGGACGTTGACGGTGCGCGCGCCCTCCTGCAGCGTGATCGGATGGCGCTCGCGGTAGTCGATCGGCACCGCGTCGACGGTATCGTGCGCCGTGTAGCAGCCGGCGAGCGTGGCGGCGAGCGCCACCGCCGCCGCAAGACGGCCGGCCTTCGCGCCACGCGCAATCATCGCGCCCACCACGGATGTCATCGACTTCCTCTCCTCGACCGTCCGTCTCACTGCATGATGAAGCCGAAATGGCCGTTGTAGCTGCGGTTCGGCTCCGGCGCGCCGGTCGTCCCGTAGATGCGATTGAGCCGACCCATGAGGATCTGCGCCGGATCGCTCACGTCGGCGTAACCGTCGTCCGGCCGCGACAGATCCTTCTGCGCCACCGCATGCACGACGTAAGGCGTCACGATGATCATCAGCTCGGTCTGATTGTTGACGTAGTCGCGGCTGCGGAAGAGCGCGCCGAGGACCGGAAGCTGCTGCAGGCCCGGGAGGCCGTTGATCGCCTCCTTGGTCTGCGTCTGGATCATGCCCGCCATGGCGAGCGAGCCGCCGGAGGGAATCTCCACGGTGGTGTCGGCGCGGCGGACGCGGATCGACGGGATCGTGACGTTCTGCGTCGCGCCCGGCACCGTGAGCGAGAGCGCGTTGTCGTTGGAGAGATCGGAGACCTCGGTCATCACCTTGAGGCTGATGCGGCCTTCCGACAGCACGACCGGCGTGAAGTTCATGCTGACGCCGAACTTCTTGAACTGGATCGATGCCTGGCAGAGCGGCGGCGACTTCGTCGTATCGCAGCTCAGGCCCGCGGGAATCGGAAACTCGCCGCCGGCGAGGAACGTCGCGCTCTCGCCCGAGATGGCGCTGAGCGTCGGCTCGGCGAGCGTGCGGATGACGCCGGCGCGCTCCATCGCCTGCAGTGTTATGGTCGAGTTGGCGTTCGCTCCGAACGTGCCCGTGACCGCATTGCTGGTGAGGGGCTGGCCGAAGGCGCTGAACGGATTGTTGGTGGAGAAATTGAGCACCGCGGTGCCCTGGCCGACCGAGGCGTTGAGGTTGATGCCGAGCTGTTTGATGACCTGGCGCTGCACCTCGGCGACCGTCACCTTGAGCATCACCTGGTCGCGCCCCCGCACCGTGATGGCGTTGACGACCTTGCCGTCGCCGGCGAGGCGGGTCGCCACGTCGAAGGCCTGCTGCGCCTCGACCGGGCTCTGCAGCGAGCCCGACAGCACGACGCCGTCGCCGACGCCCTCGATGCGCAGGTCGGCGTTGGGGAACATCTGCCGCAGCGCCGCGCGCACGCCGTTGAGGTCGCGCGTCACCGCGATGTCGAAGCCGGCGATCTGGCGGCCCTTGGCATCGAAGAAGAATACGCTCGTCTGCCCGACCGAGACGCCGATCAGGTAGACCCGACGCGCCGAGCGGACCACCGCATTGGCGATCTTGGGATCGGCGACGAGCACGTCCTTCACGTCGTCCGGCAGATCGATCACCACGGACTTGCCGATGCCGAGCGGGATGAAGCTCGAGCCGACGTCGCTTGCGACGACCTCGGCACCCACGTTGGCGCCCGGCTGCAGGGTCACGCGGACGCCCGGCTGGGCGCCGACATGCACGGCCGGCGCGCGCGGGGCCACGCCGAGCTCGGCGGCGCGGACGCGATCGAGCGAGGTAGGCGCGAGCGCAACGAGCATCGCCAGCGCCGCGATGCGGACCCGCGCCCTGTTGGCCAACGCAGCCTTCGCCATCTGGCTTACCCTTTCCCCGAATGTCATCTGGACAGGATCGAGGTCGGAACCCCGAACCGAATGGTGCTGAGCCGGTTGCCGCGCGCCGGCCCTTCATCGACGACCGCCTTCTTCTTGGCGTCGACGAGGCTGCGCAGCGTGAGCGACAGGGTCCCGGTCTGGCGCGCCGCGGCGAGGAGCTCGGCCTGGCGCTGCGTGAGCTCGAGCGTCGCGGTCTTGCCCACCACCACGCGCTGGCCTTCCTTTTCCTGCACGAGCTGGTCGATGGCGAGCACGCGCACGTCGGTGAGGATGGTCTCGCTGATATGCGCTTCGACGCCGGTGACCTTCTCGGCTTCGCGGTCGCGGCGCGACAGGATCACGTCGACCCGGTCGTTCGGCAGGATGAAGCCGCCGGCGCCGGTCTCGGCCGAGATCTCGGTCGAGTAGGCGCGCATCCCGGACGGGAGGATCGCCGCCATGTAGCCGGAGCCCTTGGCGCGGATGACCTTGTTCTCGCGCACCGGCTCGCCTGCCGCCATCGGTACGCGGACGATCGCGCCGACAAACTGCTGGATCGCGTCGGGATGGTGCTTCTTGTCGATGAAGGCCGGATTGGAGGCAAACTCCGGCCATGTCTGCCACTGCAGCTGATCGGGCCCGAGTGCCGTGCCGATGCCGACGTCGGCCTTTGCCACCAGGATGTCGACGGTAGCGATCTGCGGAACGGGCGGCGCGGGAGGCGGCGGCGGCGATCCGCCGAACCCGCCGGCCAGCACGGCCGCGAGCCCGCCGGCCGCGAGCGCGATACCAAGAACGACGAGACGCGCGGCTTTCATACGCTTCACTTCCCACTTGACGCGGCGGCCAGACGGCCGTCCTGGCGGGATTTCACCAGCCAAACGTCAATTCATGGTTAATGAGGCGTATCTAAATGTCGCTAATCGACCGTTGCCGCCGGCCGCATCCGGCCTCGTCGGCAGGGCATTGGCGCATGTTCCGGCGAAGTGGAGCCGGTTCGCCGACAAGAACATGCGCCAGGATTCGATGGCGCCGCTCAGTGGCCCAGCGCCTGCATCCACACGGTCGAGGGATAGATGACGAGCGCCGCGATGGCGAGCGCAATCCCGTACGGGACGCCGCCACCCGGCTTGTGCAGCCGCTCGGCCCAGACCCTGCCGGTGAGCAGCGACGGCATGGCGAACTTGCGGAATTCAATCAGCGCCAGCGTCAGCACGCCGCCGAGGATCGAGGCGTAGAGCAGGTAGTCGAACAGGTGCGCCCAGCCGAACCACAGCGCGGTGGCGGAGGCGAGTTTGGCGTCGCCGCCACCGACCCAGCCGCACAGGAAGAACGTGAACGTGACGGCGAGGACCAGACCGCCGGCGCCCGCATGATTGAGCATATCGCCGAGCGGCATTCCGGTGCCCACGGCAAGCGCGACGAAGCCGGCGACCAGGATGAGCGATATCCGGTTGGAGATCGTCATCGTGAAGAAGTCGCTCGAGGCCGCGAACGCCATCACGGTCGGGAAGATCAGCAGCCGCGCGGCGTCAATGATCAGGTTCATCATGTATCGACCCGTTGGCCGCTCCGATCGGCCTCGCAAACGTGGCTGCGCCGCGCTTCGGATTGAGCTGCGGGCGTCTCACTGACCCTGGTTGGCAAGGTCGCTCGTGATGGTCGAATAAGTGTTTTCAAGCTGGCCGCCGAGCGAATTCACGACCGCGATGATCGCAACCGCGATGCCGGCCGCGATGAGGCCGTACTCGATCGCCGTCGCGCCGCGCTGATCGCGCAGGAAGCGCCTGAAGATGGACATTCCCCCTCCTGGAGTGACGTACCCGGTCCCGCGGCGAAGATACCGCAGCACCTCACAACGGAGGGTAAAGAGGCCGAGGTCGCCCGGCCGAACACTCAGCGCGCAGCCGGCCGACAAAAAGAAACGGCCCCGCGCCCGCGCGCGAGGCCGCCCTAAGGATTTGCGTCGGCCGTTACTTGCCGGCGTTGCCGAGCTGGCTCGACACGCTCGAGAACGTGTTCTTCAGCTGGCCGCCAAGGGTATTCACGGTCGCGATGATCGCGACGGAGATGCCGGCCGCGATGAGGCCGTATTCGATGGCGGTCGCGCCGCTCTCGTCACGCAGGAAACGCTTGAACACAGACATGTTGCTCTCCCAAGGTTATCGGCGGATTTCCGCCGACACTGTCGTGCGTTATGCCTGAGAAGTTAAAACGAGGAGTAAAGAGGGACCCCCGAATTTTCGGGCAATCGACACGTGAATTCGCACTATCGTGAACGAATGGTAGCGCCTCGCGGCGAAAGCCGGAAAGGAAAAAGGGCCCCGGCGCGGCCGGGGCCCTTCGCGGGAAAATGTGTCGGCTTACTTGCCGGCGTTGCCGAGCTGGCTCGACACGCTCGAGAACGTGTTCTTCAGCTGGCCGCCGAGCGAATTGACGACCGCGATGATGGCAACCGAGATGCCGGCCGCGATGAGGCCGTACTCGATGGCGGTCGCACCCAACTCATCCTTCGCAAACTGCACAAGGCGCTTCATGGCTTAACTCCTGGATCCACGTGGCTGTCTGAGCTCGGCCCACGAGGCCGTTTGTTTCCCGGCCGATCAGGACCATGCCGCGACGCTAATCGCGTGCCGTTGCATCTCAGTTAATCGGAACCAGCAAAAACACGGGTTCCCTCGACTTTGCTGCGATGGTTAATACGCACTTGCGCGCGGCGCGTGGAATCCGCGCAAATGCAGTCCGCGCGGCGACCGCCACAGCCGGCAGGCGCGGCACTTTGCATTTCATTCACCAATTTTCGTCAACGTGATCAACGTCTTCATCCAAGTCTTCCGTCGCGGCCGCGCGTATCGCGGCCGTCGGATCCGCGTACCTGTTCGGAGAGTACCGATGACGGCTTTGTCTGCGTATCGCCGGAGCGCGCGCGCGCTCGTCGGCGCGGCTTTGGCGCTCGCCGCTACGGCATCGGTCCCGGCGGGCGCGACCGAGACGATCAAGGTGGTGCTCGACCAGGCCGCGATCACGCGGCTGCCGGAGCACGTCGCGACCATCGTGATCGGAAACCCGCTGATCGCCGACGTGACCGTGCAGCCGGGCGGTTTGCTGGTCGTTACCGGAAAGGGCTTCGGGACCACCAACCTGATCGCGCTCGACCGCGCCGGCAAGGTGCTGACCGAGCGCAACATCGAGGTGGTCGGCCCGGAGGGCAACGTTGTCGTCGTCTATCGCGGCGTCAACCGCGAGTCGTACAGCTGCGCGCCGGAGTGCGAGCGCCGCATCACGCTCGGCGACACGCCCGAATACTTCAACTCGACCCTGACGCAGGCCGGCGACCGCGCCGCGCGCGCGCAGGGCCAGGGCGCGGCACCGGGGCAGCGCTGAGCGCAGGCTCGCGGCGGGCGACGGCTAACCGCTTGAGCCGGCGCGACGAACTTGGTTAGCGCAATGTCAACGCCGCGCGGACAGCGCAGGCGTCGAACGAAACAATTCTACAAGAAGTTTTCAGTAAAAGACGATGCATCCGTAAGGCCCAGACAATTCGCAAACGGGATGTCTCGTCGATGCTCGAGATGATGCGGAGCAAGATCAAGCGCAGGATGAGGCGGTTCGCACGGCTCGCGTCGCCGCGCCGGTTCGCGCGCCATCAGGGCGGCGCGTCGGCGGTCGAGTTCGCGCTGATCCTCGTGCCATTCCTCGCGCTCATGTTCGGCATCATGCAGACCGCGCTGGTGTTCTTCGCCGACCAGACGCTGGAGACGGCGGTGGCGGATTCGGCGCGGCTGATCCTCACCGGCCAGGCGCAGAACCAGGGCCTCAACGCCACCACGTTCAAGAACGCGGTGTGCGCCCGCATCTACGGCCTGTTCAACTGCCAGACCGGCATCTACGTCAACGTGCAGACCTACTCGTCGTTCGGCAGCATCAGCTACTCGCCCCCGCTCGACAACAAGGGCAACCTCGTCACCACCAATTTCACCTACCAGCCGGGCGGGCCGGGCGACATCGTCGTGGTCCAGATCTACTACCAGTGGCCGATCTATTTCACGCTCATGGATTTCAGCTCTCTCTCGAACATGGCCGGCAGCAGCCGCCTGCTGGTGGCGACTGCGGCATTCCGCAACGAGCCGTACAATTGAGGCGTCCCGTGATGACCCACCCAGGCATCGGCCCCACCCTGCTCGCCAGGCTCCGCGGCTTCGCGGCGGACAAGCGCGGCGTCTCGGCGGTCGAGTTCGCGATCCTGCTGCCGCTGATGCTCACCCTCTATCTCGGCGGCGTCGAGATCTCGCAGGCGGTCAGCGCCGACCGCAAGACCACGCTGGTCGCGCACACGGTCGGCGACCTGACCGCGCAGGTGACGAACGTGGCATCGACCGACGTGACCAACATCCTCAATGCCGCGACCGCGGTGGCGTATCCATTCCCGTCGTCGAACCTCAAGGTGACGCTCACGAGCGTGTGCATCGACTCGACCGGCACCAAGGCGACGGTCGGCTGGAGCCAGACGCTCCACGGCACGGCGCGCAGCGGCACCGTGACGAGCCTCATTCCGAGCGCCCTGCTGGTCGCCAACACGTCGCTGATCTGGGGCGAGGCCTACTACGGTTACAAGCCGACCATCGGCTGGACGATCACCGGCACGCTCAATCTGGGCGACCAGTTCTTCTTCCGCCCGCGCCAGAGCTGCTCGGTGACGCTCAACTCGGCGAGCAGCTGCTGCTGAGCGACCGTCGCCGTCAGAGGATCGGCAGCGCCGTCGTCGACTTGATCTTCTCCATCGCGAAGCGCGACGTTACGTTTTTCAGCGGCACGGCGGCGATCAGCCGCTTGTAGAAGGCGTCATAGCCGGCGATGTCGGGCACCACGACGCGCAGCATGTAGTCAACGTCGCCGGCCATGCGATAGAACTCCAGCACCTCCGGCATCGCGCCGACCATCTGCGCAAATCGCGTCAGCCAGCCTTCCGAGTGATCCTCGGTCTCGACCGAGACGAACACCGTGACGCCGAGCCCGAGCTTGTCCTGGTCGATCACCGCGACGCGCTTCTGGATGACGCCGTCGCCCTCGAGCCGCTGGATACGCTTCCAGCACGGCGTCGAGGAGAGCCCGACCCGGCTGCCGATCTCGGCCACCGAGAGCGAGGCGTCCTCCTGCAGCACGGCAAGAATCTTCCGGTCAATCGCATCCATGCGCGGTCCCTTGACGTTGGGATGATGGTTTCGAATGTTTGCGAATATATAGATGAATATTCTTTCGTAAAAGCCATTTCTGCGCGAAAATAGAAGGAAATTTTACGTCAACATGACGGCCGTCAGCCGTCAGCGACCCAGCAGGGCGTCCACGTCGCGCCGCATCGGCGCCGCTGCGCTGCCGCCGAAGCGCGTGCATTTGAGCGAGGCGGCCGCGGCCGCAAAGCGCAGCGCGTCCGCGGCGGCGCGGCCCTCGATCAGCGCCAGCGCGAACGCGCCATGAAAAACGTCGCCGGCCGCCAACGTATCGACGGCGCTGACCCGCAAGACCGGCAGCTCGCGAATGGCGTCGGTTTCGTCGCGCCACAGCACCGGCGCGGCGCCGTTGGTCACGGCGATGAACGCATTGGTGGTCTGTCCGAACTGCCGCAGGCCGGCGCCGAGATCGTCGGTCCGCATGGTGGCGCGCAGCCCCTCGGACGAGAACACGATGTGCGAGCACGCCGTGAACAGCGGGTCGTCCGGCTCGGCCGGCTTGTCGGCATCGAGCACGACGGGGGTGCCGTGCCGCAGCGCCGAGCGGCAAATCGGCAGCGCGAAGTTGGGGAAGCGGTTGTCGGCGAGCACCGCGTCGGCGCCAGCCGCGAGCGCGTCGGCATCGCGCGGCGTCACCGCATCGAGCCGATGATCGCGATAGGTCGCGATGGTGCGCTCGCCGCGCGCGTTGACGAAGATCGCCGAGAGCGCCGAGGTCACGCCATCGAGCCGCACGCATCCCGCCATGTCGACGCCCTCGGCGGTGAGCCCGGCGACGATACGGTCGCTGATCGGCTCACGCCCGGCCGGGCCGCCGAGCGGGCCGGCGAAGCTCGCCTGCCCGCCGAGCCGCGCGATCGCGATGGCCGCGTTGGCGGCACAGCCGCCGCCTACCGCGACGAACTCGCTCGCCTGCGCTTTGCCGTCGGGAGGCGGAAACTCGTCGACGCGGAAGATCTCATCGAGCACCGCGATGCCCGTGCACAGAATGCGGAGGCTAGCCAAGACCGCCCGCCTCGCCCTCGACCCAGGCGCGGATGATGTGGTGCGCGATCGCGACCGGCGGCGGCGTGCCGAGCCCGTCGGGATGGCGGCGCATGAGCATCAGCGCGACCTCGTCGCGGTCGAACCAGCGCGCGCCTTCGAGCTCGGCGGCGTCGATCTGGATGTCGGTCGTGAGCGCCTCGGCATGGCAGCCGATCATCAGCGACATGGGAAACGGCCAGGGCTGCGACGCGAAGTAGGCGACCCGCCCGCACGCGATGCCGGCCTCCTCGAGCACCTCGCGCCGCACCGCCTCCTCGATGTTCTCGCCCGGCTCGACGAAGCCGGCGAGGCACGACCACATCGCGGACGCAAAGCGTGCCGAGCGGCCGAGCAGGCAGCGATCGCCGCGCACCGCCAGCATGATCACCACCGGATCGGTGCGGGGGAAATGCTCGGTCTTGCAGGCCGGGCAGAGCCGCTTCCAGCCGCCCTCGGCGAGCTCGGTCGGCGCGCCGCAATTCGGGCAGAAGCGGTGGCGCGCGTGCCAGGCGAGCAGCGCCTTGGCCTCCGCAAGCGGCGGCAGGTGCTCGGGCGCGACCAGGCCCTGCACGGCGATCGAGCGCAGATCGGTCACCAGGAGGTCGTCGCGCGCCTTGAGCGCCTCGCCCGCATCCTTGCCGATGCCGAGGCCGAACTGCGGCACGTCATCGCGGAAGCCGAGCAGCACGCATTCGCGCGCCGGCGCCAGCGCTTGCGACTCGGCGAGTTTGAACAGCGGCTCGCCGCCGCCGTCGCGCTTGCGCGTCACGATCATCTCGCCGCCGACCACATAGGCGCCGGCGCGCGGATCGGCTGCGAGCGCCGCCGCCTCGCCCCGCCGATGCGCGGTACGGTCGATCAGGCTCGCCGTATATCCGAGGTGCGGTTTCGGCCCGAGATCGGGGCGGGAAGGCATGCGGGTCTCCGGTCGGTGCGGCGAAAATCGCATGGCGGCCATCGCGGCGCAACTTGACGAGGCGGCATGCCGGCTCAGGCGGGCCCGATGGCGCCGCGCAGTGCCGCAATGAATGATTGCATATCGGCGGCCGCATACGGCCGTGCCGGCGCCGCGCCCCACACGGGCCGCGGCCAGGCCGAAGTCATCCCGCCGGCGCGCCACGATGTGCACATGCAGCTGCGGCACCACATTGCCGATCGCCGCGACGTTGAGCTTGTCGCAACCCGTCTGGCGCTTGAGCGCGGCCGAGACCTCGGCGATCTCGGCCATCAGGCGCGCCTGTTCGGGCTCGGCAAGGTCCATGATCTCGACCGCATTCAGGCATCGCGGCACCAGCACGACCCAAGGATAGGTCATGTCGTTCATGGCCAGCAAACGCGAAAGCGTGAGATCGCCGACTGGCGCGGTGTCGTGTTCGAGCTGCGGGTGCAGCGACCAGGGAACGTTCATCGGCATCGTCTACCACGGAATCCGGCGCTTGCATTCCCGTTCCGTTCCGCCGATATATGGAGCGGGAGGTTGGCGGTGGACGAGCCACTCGCCAACCGGGTCAGGTCCGGAAGGAAGCAGCCCTAACGAGCTCCGGTTCGGGTCGCTCGTCAGCCTCCCACTCAAATCTCTTCTCGCGACAACCAGGATGCGCCCGGGGCTGCAGGCACGATGAACGACGCCACCACCCCCGACGATGCCGGCCCCGGCCTCGGTCTCACGGGGCCCGGACGCGCGTCGCACTATCGCGTGCTGGCGCGCAAATATCGCCCGGCGAGCTTCGACGACCTGATCGGCCAGGACGCGATGGTGCGCACCATCTCGAACGCGTTCGAGACCGGGCGCATCCCGCAGGCCTGGATCCTCACCGGCGTGCGCGGCGTCGGCAAGACGACGACGGCGCGCATCCTCGCGCGCGCGCTCAACTACCAGCTTCCCGACGGCTCGATCCCGGGACCGACCGTGAAGATGCCGGTGCTCGGCATCGAGGACCAGGCGATCATGGAAAGCCGGCACGTCGACGTGCTGGAGATGGACGCCGCCTCGCACAACAGCGTCGACGACATCCGCCAGATTAACGATGCGGTGCGCTACGCGCCGGCGCATGCGCGCTACAAGGTCTATATCCTCGACGAGGTGCACATGCTCTCGGGCGCGGCGTTCAACGCGCTGCTCAAGACGCTCGAGGAGCCGCCGCCGCACGCCAAGTTCATCTTCGCGACCACCGAGATCCGCAAGGTGCCCGTGACGGTGCTGTCGCGCTGCCAGCGCTTCGACCTGCGCCGCGTCGAGGCCGATCGGCTGGTCACGCATCTGGAGGGGATCACGACCCAGGAAGGCCTCACGGCCGAGCCGGAGGCGCTGGCGCTGATCGCGCGCGCCGCCGAGGGCTCGGTGCGCGACGCGCTCTCGCTGCTCGACCAGGCGATCGCGCACGCGGCCGGCTCGGTGCGCGCCGAGGACGTGCGGCAGATGCTCGGGCTCGCCGACAGGAGCCGCGTCATCGACCTGTTCGACGCGCTGATGCGCGGCGACATCGCGGCCGCGCTCACCGAGCTGCGCGCGCAATACGACGTGGGCGCCGATCCGGCCGTGGTGCTCGCCGATCTGGCCGAGTTCACCCATTTCGTCACCCGGGTGAAGATCGTGCCGGCGGTCGCGGACGACCGCTCGCTCGCCGAGATCGAGCGCACGCGCGGGCGCGCCTTCGCGGCGGCACTGTCGATGCGGGTGCTCGCGCGCACCTGGCAGATGCTGTTCAAGGGCCTGCCCGAGGTGCAGTCGGCCGCGAAACCGATCGCGGCGGCCGAGATGGTGCTGGTGCGCATCGCCTATGCGGCCGATCTCCCGACGCCCGACGAGGTCGTGCGCTCGCTCACGACGAGCGAGGGCGCCGCGCCGGCGCGAGCGCAGGGCAACGGCGAGGTGTCCGGCCCGAGCGCGCGGCTCGATGCGCCACGCCCAGCGCCGGTCGAGGCGCCGCGCGACCCGCCGCGCGCGAGCGCACCGCGCGGCGCGGCGGCGCCGCAGCGCCAGGAGCCAATAGCACGCCATACCGACGCGGCGCCGGCGACCGCCGAGGTCGTGCTGGCGCGTTTCGAGGATCTGATCGCGCTCGCGGGCGAGCGACGCGACCTGCCGACCAAGGCGGCGCTGGAACGTGACGTGCGTCTCGTGCGGTTCGAGCCGGGCCGGCTCGAGGTCGCGCTCGAGCCGAACGCCTCCAAGTCCATGGTCGGCGATCTCGCGCGCAAGATCAGCCAGTGGACCGGGCGACGCTGGATGGTGGTGGTGTCGGGCGAGCAGGGCCAGCCCACGATCAAGTCGCAGACCGACGCGCGCCGCGCCGAGCTCGAGCGCGGCGTGCAGGCCGATCCGCTGGTCAAGGCCGTGATGGCGCGCTTTCCCGGCGCGCAGATCGTGGCGGTGCGCGAAGGCCTGCAGGAGCTGCCGGCGGCGACGTCCGAGGGCGACGTGGTCCCGCCGGAGCCGCCGATCGACGACGATTCGTCGGTGTTCGCCGAGCACGTCCAGCCGGACGACCTGAGTGACGACGACTGACCGCGCGCCTGGATTCGTATCGGAAGGAACAGCCATGCCGGATTTCATGGGCCTGATGAAGCAGGCCGCCGAGCTCAAGTCGAGGATGGAAGCGATGCAGACGGAGCTCGATCACATCGAGGTCGAGGGCACCGCCGGCGGCGGCATGGTCACCGTCAAGCTCACCGCCAAGGGCGAGATGAAGAGCGTGCAGGTCGACGCCTCGCTGATGAAGCCGGACGAGAAGGAGATCGTCGAGGATCTGCTGGTCGCGGCGCATGCCGACGCGCGGCGCAAGGCCGAGGCGCTGATGCAGGACAAGATGAAGTCGATCGCCGGCGGGCTGCCGCTGCCGCCCGGCTTCAAGCTCTGAGCGCGCCCGCCGCCCGATGCCCGCTGCCGTCGCCGGACCCGAGATCGAGCGCCTCATCCAGCTGCTGGCGCGCCTGCCCAACCTCGGGCCGCGCTCGGCGCGCCGCGCCGCGCTGCACCTGATCAAGAAGCGCGAGCAGCTGATGAGGCCGCTCGCCGCCGCGCTGCAGACCGCGATCGACAAGATTCAAGTGTGCCAGACCTGCGGCAACATCGACACGCAGAATCCGTGCACGGTGTGCACCGACCCGCGCCGCGATTCATCGGTGATCGTGGTGGTCGCCAACGTCGCCGACCTGTGGGCACTCGAGCGCGCGCACGCGATCAACGCGCGCTACCACGTGCTCGGCGGCACGCTGTCGCCGCTCGATGGCGTCGGCCCGCAGGATCTGACCATCGACGCGCTGGTCACGCGCGCGCATGCGCCGGGCGTAAAGGAGATCATCCTCGCGCTCAACGTCACGGTCGACGGGCAGACCACCGCGCATTACATCACCGACCTCGTGGGCGATGCCGACGTGGCGGTCACGCGCCTCGCCCACGGCGTGCCGGTCGGCGGCGAGCTCGACTATCTCGACGAGGGCACGCTCGTGGCCGCGATCAAGAGCCGCACGCCGTTCTGACGCGACGCCGTGCAGGGGGGATGACATGCAGATGACCCGTGTCGCGGCCGCCGTGCTGGCCGCCACCTTCCTCGCCCGGATCGCCGCCGCCGAGGAGGCGCCCCTGCCGGCCTCGGTGATGGCCGAGGGGGCGAAAACAGCCGAATGCAGCGAGCCGATGAATGCCGACAGCGTGATCGGGACCAGCAATCTCGGCGGCGCGCAATCGCTCGTCGAGGTGCGCTGCTGGACCGCCGCCTACCAGAGCGGCAGCATCTTCTTCGTCATGCGCAAGGGCGCCGCGGAGCGCGCGCGGCTGTTGCGTTTCCAGGAGCCGGCCAAGCAGGGATTTGCGGCATCGCTCAGCCTGAGCGAGCCGGAATTCGACGAAAAGACCCGGATCATGCGCAGCTTCGCCAAGGGCCGCGGCGCCGGCGACTGCGGCACGATGGGCGAGTGGACGTGGGCCGGCAGCGATTTCAAGCTGGCGCGCTACTGGTCGAAGCCCGACTGCGACGGCGAGCCGTTCGACGACGCCGCCAAGTGGCAGGTCTTTCCGCCAAAACACTGAAGACGGTCAATTGGTCGATCGCTCCAGCGCGGCGAAATGACCGCGACGCTGCAGCCAGGCGAGCAGCAGCAGGCTCGGGATTCCGGCGAGCACGCAGATGGCGAAGAACAGCGGCCAGCCGGTCTTGTCGGCAATAAAGCCGGCGCCGAGCGAGAGATAGGTGCGGCCGACGGCTGCGAGCGCGGTCAGCAGCGCGTACTGGGTCGCGGTATGCAGCGGGTTGTTGCACAGGGCCGAGAGGTAGGCGACGAAGATCACGGTGCCGATCGCGCTGGTGAAGTTCTCCAGCGTGATCGCGACCGTCAGCGCCCATGGATCGGTGCCGACGGTTGCGGGCCAGATGAACCCCAAGTTGGCGGCCGCCTGCAGCATGCCGCCGATCCACAGGCTGGCCGCCAGCGGAAAGGCGCGCGCCACGAAGCCGCCGGCAAAGCCGCCGATCAGCGTCGCGGCGAATCCCCACACCTTGACGATCGCGGCGTACTCGGTGCGGGTGAACCCGATCTTGATCACGAAAGGCGCCGTCATCGCGCCCGCCAGCGCATCGCTGAACTTGAACAGCACGACGAAGACCAGCGCCACGATGGCGGCGTCCCGGGTGAGGAACTCGGTAAAGGCCTCGACCGCGGTGCGCAGCACGTGCAGGACTGGGTTGTCGCGTGCATGCGCGGCATGCTCGGCCACGGCGACCGCGGATTTCTCGGGCTCGGTCGCGATCAGCGTCGTGACGATGCCGATCGCGACGCAGGCCGCCATCACCAGATAGCCCGCGCTCCAGGCTGACAGCCGGCCGAGGCCCCAGGTCTCGAAGCCGGTCACCAGGAACAGCGCGCCCGCGGTCGAGACCAGCATGCCGACGCGATAGGCCGCCACATAGGACGCCATGCCGGCCGCCTGCTCGTTTTCGGGCAGGCTCTCGACCCGGAAGGCATCGATCACGATGTCCTGCGTCGCGGACGCGGTGGCGACGAACAGCGCTGCCAGCACCAGCAGGCCGGGCGAGACCGCGGGGTTGCACAAGCCGAGCAGCGCGATCGCGACGATGAGCAGAAGCTGCGAGAGGATGAGCCAGCCGCGCCGGCGGCCGAGCCAGCGCGACAGCAGCGGCACGTCGAGGGCGTCGACCAGCGGCGCCCACAGGAACTTGATCGTGTAGGGCGTGCCGAGCGCGGTGAACAGGCCGATGGTCTTGAGATCGACGCCGCCTTCGGTCGCCCACACCTGCAGCGTCGAGCCCGACAGTGCGAGCGGCAGGCCGGACGAGAAGCCGAGGAACAGCACGATGAGGACGCGCGGGCGCAGATAGACCGCAAGCGCTTCCACGACGGAAGGTTGGTGCGCCGGAGATGATTCGGTCATTCGCCGGCTTCGAGCCGGCGCGGCAGCGGCGCCGCGATGATGTCGGCGGCGGCGCTCGCGCCGCCCTCATCGTCGAACTCGAGCTCCTCGATCCGGCTGGCGCGCTTCTCGATCTTGTCGGACGAGATCACGATCTGACGCAGGTCCTCGGTGGTCTGGCCGAAGTGCTGCTGCAGCTTGAGCACGCGCTCGCGCAGGCGGCCGAGATCCTCCATCAGGCGGCCGACCTCGGTCCGGATCTGGTCGGCGGCCTCGCGCATGCGTGCGTCTTTGAGGATCTGCTGCATCACCTGGATCGACAGCATGAGCAGCGACGGCGAGACGATCACCACGCGCGCCCGGTAGGCCTTCTGCACCACGTCGTCGAAGCCGTCGTGCAGGTCCGCATAGATCGACTCGGACGGCACGAACATCAGCGCCATGTCCTGGGTCTCGCCCGCGATCAGGTACTTGCCGGCGATGTCCGCCACATGGCGGGCGAGGTCCTGGCGCACGCGCTGCGCCGCGGCCTTGCGCGCATCGTCGGAGGCGGCCGCGCGCATGGCCGCGATGGCCTCGAGCGGAAACTTGGCGTCGATCACCAGCGGCCGCTGGTCGGGCAGAAAGACCACGCAGTCGGGCCGGGTGTTGTTGGTGAGCGTGAACTGGAACGCATAGAGGCCCTTGGGCAGGCCGTCCTGGACGATCGCCTCCATGTTGGCCTGGCCGAAGGCGCCGCGCGACTGCTTGTTCGACAGCACGTCGCGCAGCGAGGTCACCTGCGAGGAAAGATCGGTGATGTTCTTCTGCGCGCTGTCGATGACGGCGAGGCGCTCGTGCAGGTTCTGCAGGCGGTCGACCGTGTGCTTGGTGTTGCTGTCGAGCGAGGCGCCAAGCCGGCTCGACACCGAGTCGAGGCGCTCGGAGAGCACGCGGGCGAGCTCGGCCTGGCGGCCCGCCAGCGCCTCGCCCATGGCCTGCATGCGGCCCGCCGTCTCGGCCTGCAGGCGGGCGAGCTCATCGACCGCCGGATCGTGCGGCGGTTCGGCGGGGCGGCGCAGCGCCAGGTAGACCAGCGTGCCGATCGCGATCAGCAGGACCACGACAACGGCCGCGAGCCCGGCGAAGACCAGCAGCAGGGTGTCGGGCGGGGCCTTGGCCAGCCATTGGGTTGCGGTCGGCGTCATGCCGGCTTTGTAGCCGATTCGCCTGGCGTTCGGGGAACAAAATACGAACGTGTTGACCGCCGGAAACCCACTGATTACATCGCCACGCATGGCGTTGCGCGACATCCTCATCCTGCCCGACAAGCGGCTGCGGCTCGTCTCCGAGCCGGTCGGCAAGATCACGGCCGAGATCAAGAAGCTGGTCGCGGACATGTTCGACACCATGTACGAGGCGCCCGGCATCGGGCTCGCCGCGATCCAGGTCGGTGTGCCGAAGCGCGTCGTGACCATGGACCTCTCCAAGAAGGAGGGCGAGAAGGAGCCGCACGTCTTCATCAATCCGGAGATCACCTGGGCGTCGGACGAGCCGTCGGTCTACGAGGAAGGCTGCCTCTCGATCCCCGAGGTGCACGAGGACGTCGAGCGCCCCGCCAAGGTGCGCTTCAAGTATCTCGATCTCGACGGCAAGCCGCACGAGGCGGAGGCCGAGGGCCTGTTCGCGACCTGCATCCAGCACGAGGTCGACCACCTCAACGGCAAGCTGTTCATCGATCACATCTCCAGGCTCAAGCGCGACCGCATCGTGAAGAAGTTCACCAAGGCGGCGAAGCGGGCCGAAGAGGACGCGTGAGCGAGCACGCTGGACGACGGCGAAGCCGCGTGATATCATTGATATCAAAGGTGGCCCATGTCCGATATGCTGATCAGAAATATAGAGCCGAAACTTAAAACCGAAATCGAAGAGAGCGCCCGAAAGAGCAAGCGCAGTCTTTCGCGCGAGGCCAAAGACTTGCTGCGCCTCGGCCTAGCGACGAAGCGTGCCAACAACATCAAGCTTGGAACTTGGCTATTCGAGTCAGTGCCGGCTGAATTCCGCGGCGACGATCTCGTATTCGAGTACCCAGGCAATTTTCCCAAGCGTCCGGATTTTGAATGATCCTGCTCGACACGAATGTCGTGTCAGAAAGCTGGAGGCCACAGCGAAACCCCGCCGTGGCATCCTGGCTGAACGCCCAACCGCTTCACTCGCTCTATTTGTGCACACCGGTGCTTGCCGAATTGCGCTTCGGCATCGAACGTCTTCCGCACGGGCGGCGCAGGACCTACTTGGCTTCTTGGGTTGTGAACTCGAGACCGAGGCGTTTCGTAATCGAATCCTTCCATTGGACCCGGCAGCCGCGGCGGAGTTCGGCCGCCTGGCCGCACGCCGCGAGAAACTGGGACGACGGATGGAGCCGATGGACGCACAGATTGCCGGAATAGCAGCATCCCAAGCGGCAAGCATCGCTACGCGAGATATTTTGGATTTCGCCGACCTCGGACTCGAGCTGATCAATCCGTTTGACGCGCCAGCCATCTGATAGATTGGCCCGCAGGAAAGCCGCATGCCGCTGCGCCTCGTCTTCATGGGCACTCCCGACTTCGCGGTGCCGACGCTGGTCGAGCTCGTCGCGCGCGGCCACGCGGTCGTTGCGGTCTACACGCGCGCGCCCAAGCCGGCGGGGCGGCGTGGCATGGCGATGCAGCCGACCCCGGTCGATCGCGAGGCGCGGCGCTTCGGCATTCCGGTGCTGACGCCGGCAACGCTCAGGTCGGCCGAGGCCGCGCAGGCATTCGTCGCCCACGGCGCCGATGCGGCCGTCGTTGTCGCCTACGGCCTGATCCTGCCCAAGACCATCCTCGATGCGCCGCGGCTCGGCTGCTTCAACCTGCATGCCTCGGCGTTGCCGCGCTGGCGCGGCGCGGCGCCGATCAACCGCGCTATCATGGCGGGCGACGCCGCGACCGCCGTGATGGTGATGCGCATGGAAGAAGGCCTCGATACCGGGCCGGTCGCGATGGCCGAAAAGGTGACGATCGCGCCCGACATGACGGCAGGCGAGCTGCACGATGCGCTGGCGCGAACTCGGCGCCGACCTGATGGCGCGCGCGCTCGCGGCGCTCGAGCGGGACACGCTGGTGCTCACCCCGCAGGCCGCCGACGGCGTCACCTACGCGGCGAAGATCGACAAGGCGGAGACGCGCATCGACTGGTCGCGCCCGTGCAAAGAGGTGCACGACCATTGCCGCGGCCTCGCGCCGTTTCCCGGCGCGTGGTGCGAGATCGACGGTGCGCGCACGAAGGTGCTGCGCACGACGCGCGGCGCGGGGTCGGGCGCGCCCGGCACGGTGCTCGACGACAAGCTCACGGTCGCGTGCCGCGCCGGCGCGGTCCGCATCGTCGAATTGCAGCGCGCCGGCAAGCAGGCGATGCAGGCGGACGAGTACTTGCGCGGCACACCGGTTGCGCCCGGCACCGTGCTCGACTGAGCGGACCCAACGACATGCCGCGCTACAAGCTCACGCTCGAATATGACGGCGCGCCGTTCGTCGGCTGGCAGATGCAGGAGAACGGCCTCTCGGTGCAGGGCGTGCTGACCGCCGCGATCGCGGCGTTCTGCGGCGAGACCGTCGCGGTGCAGGGCGCCGGGCGCACGGACGCGGGCGTGCATGCGTGCGGACAGGTGGCGCATGTCGACCTCGCGAAGAGCTGGGACACCGACACGGTGCGCGACGCCGTCAATGCGCATCTGCGGCCGCATCCGGTCGCGGTGCTCGCGGCCGAGATCGCGGCGGACGATTTCGATGCACGCTTTTCGGCGCGCCGGCGCCACTATCGCTACCGCATCGTCAACCGCCGCGCCGACGTCGCGCTCGACCGGCAGCGCGCCTGGCGCGTCGGCCGGCCGCTCGATGCCGCCGCCATGCACGCGGCCGCGCAGCGCCTCGTCGGCAAGCACGACTTCACGACCTTCCGCGCCGCCGAGTGCCAGGCCAAATCGCCGGTGAAGACGCTCGACCGCCTCGACGTTGCGCGCGACGGCGACGAGATCATCGTCCACGCCTCGGCGCGCTCGTTCCTGCACACGCAGGTGCGCTCGATGGTCGGCTCGCTGGCGATGGTGGGCGAGGGCCGCTGGTCGGGCGACGATCTCGCGCGTGCGCTCGCGGCCCGCGACCGCGCCGCCTGCGGGCCGGTGGCGCCGCCGGATGGGCTCTACCTGATGCGGGTCGACTATTGAGCGGCGCCGGCAAGAGCACACGGCGGCCGACGGCGCGCAAGCCGCGGCCCCGTTCGCGCCCGGCCGACGACTACAAGCCGTTCCGCTGGAATATCTCGAAGCGCGAGCAGGTCCCGAAGGCGCCGCCCATCGACTTCGGCGCGCTCTGGCCGTACTTCGAGGCCGAGCTGCGCGCCTGCGCGGCGCGCGTGATCGCGGCCGCGGGCGACACCGACTGGGTCTTCGTCGGGCGCTCGCCCGAGCATCTGTTCGACTATTTGAGCGGCATCTTCGCCGGGATGCGCGATCCCTGGCTGAGAAGCCTCGTCCTCAAGTTTCGTCGCAAATCCAAGCGTCGCTGATGCCAGCTGGGGGTCACGCGGATCGACGACCCACGCGCAATTGACCACGCCGTGGAGATCGTTCAGCCTTGCCATGGTCCCGACCGCCGCGCCGGCGGGTTGCGAGCGTTCCGTATGACACACGTCCAGCAAATCGACACCGATGTCGCGATCGTCGGCGCGGGCGCCGCCGGCATTGCGGCCGGCATCGAGGCGCGCGCGGCAGGGGCGCGCGCGATTGCCTTCGAGAAAGGCGCAGACCCCGGTGGCGCCGCGATCATCTCGGGCGGCGGCTGCCTGATCGTCGGCTCGCCGCTGCAGAAGCGGAATGGGATCGACGACACGCCGGATCTCGCCTTCAGCGATTGGATCGCATGGGGAGGTCCGTCCACCGACGCGGCGTGGGCCCGCTACTACATCGAGCACACGCTGCACGATCTCTATCACTGGGCCGAACGCTTCGGCGTGACGTGGGCCGACCTCAAGGCGCAGGAGGGCAACTCGGTCCAGCGCTGGACGCGCGCCGACCGCAACGGATTCGGCCTGATGACCCGTCTGATCGACGGCTATCGCGGCGCGGGCGGAGAGATTGCCCCCGAGACCGAGATCACCGGATTGCGGCGCGAGGACGGTCGCGTCGTCGGGCTCGAGGGCCGCAACGTGCGGACCGGCGAGCCGCTCGTCGCGAGCGCAAAAGCGGTCATCGTCGCAACCGGCGGCTTCAACTCGAACCTCGACATGGTGCTTGAGCACATGCCCGAGCTGAAGGGTCACAGGATCCTGGAGGGATCCGGACGCGGCTCGACCGGAACCGGACATCGATTCGTTCGCGCGGCGGGCGGCTATCTCACGCACATGGACCGCATCTGGTTCTACGTCTACGCCACGCCCGACTATCGCGATCCCGCGCAGCGCCGCGGCCTGGTCTTTCGCCTGGTGCCAGGCAACGTCTGGATCAATCAGCAGGGCCGCCGCTTTCACAACGAGGCGCTCTCGGGCGGCCATTCGGCCACGCCGGCGCTCTTGGCGCAAAACCCGCGCCATGCCTGGGCGATCATGGACTGCGCCATGAGCGCGACGATGGAGATCGCCGATCCCTACTACCGCGACGGCGACAAGGTAGTGCGCGCGAAGGTGATCGAGCTGCTCGACAACTCGCCCTTCATCCGCAAGGCCGACACGCTCGCCGAGCTGGCGCGGAAAATGGATGTCGATGCAGCGACATTCCTGGCGACCATCGGGCGCTACGATGCGGCCTGCGCGCAGGGGCTCGCAACCGAACCGGAGTTCGGCAAGCCGCTCAAAACGTCGAAGGCGTTCGACACGCCGCCCTACTACGCGGTGCAGATCTTCCCGCTCGCGCGCAAGAACTTCGGCGGCGTGAAGACCGACCTGCAGTGCCGAGTCCTCGACAAGCACTTCGAGCCGATCGCGGGCCTCTTCGCGGCCGGCGAGATCGCCGGCATGGCGGGCGGCCACATCAACGGAAGCGCCGGGCTCGAAGGCACCATGCTGGGTCCGTCGCTGTTCAGCGGCCGCGTCGCCGGGGGCTGGGCCGCGCATACGGCGGGCCACGGCTGCGGCTTCATCGGCAAGGCCAACCGGGGTTGATCGTTCGGCCGGACGCGTCAGCGCCCCGGCCGGTCACAGATCAGGCTGCGGCGCCGCGAGGCTCGGTCCCGTCACCTTCATCATCCAGCAATAGATCTCCAGGCGATTGCCGTCCGGATCGAGGAAGTAGAAGGCATGGCTTCCGCTGCCGCCGACGAAGGTTTCGCCGCCCTCCGGGCCATGCACGTAAGGACCGCTGACGATCTTGACGCCGCAGGCGCGCACGTGGTCGAGCGCGAGCAGCCAGTCCTCCCGTGAATCGATCTCGAAGGCGATGTGGTCGAGGCCGGGCGTCTTGCGCACCCTGGAGTCGGTGAGCGCGACGCCGCTCTTCTTCGCATCCTCCGGCAGCTCGAACAGCACCACGTCGTGGTGCTTGTCGTCGATGCGCATGAAGCAGATCGGGCGGCCGAAGTCCGGTAGGCCCCAGCGTCCGGTGACCTTGAGTCCGAGCACCTTGCGGTAGAACTCGATCGAGCGGCCGACGTCGCTGACGTGGATGCCGATGTGCCCGACTCGACTGAGGCGAATGGCCATGCATTTCCCCTTTGGCTTCGCGGCGGGCCCTGATCGGCAGCGCGGACGAGCGTAGCGTAGCCCGCCAGCCGGGGGGCGCAATACGCCAGGCAATTTGCCCGCTACGTACCTTGACGCTCGAAATACCGATCGAGAATCCGCCGGTAGATCGCCGTCAGCGCCACGAGATCCGCTGTCGGCACGCGCTCGTCGACCTTGTGCATGGTCTGGTTGGCGAGGCCGAACTCGATCACCGGGCAGTAGTCCTTGATGAAGCGCGCATCCGAGGTGCCGCCGGAGGTCGAGAGCTCGGGCGTGCGGCCGGTGACGGTGCGGATGGTATCGGCGACGAGATCGACGAACGGCCCGGGCCGGGTGAGGAACACGTCGCCGTTGCCGCGCTCCCACTCGATGCGCCAGCGGATGCGGCCCGCCGCGGCGGCCGCGAGACGCCGCTCGATCAGCGCGCGCAGGCTCTCGCGCGTGTGGCCATCGTTGTAGCGGATGTTGAAGCGCGCGCGCGCCTCGGCCGGGATGACGTTGACGGTCTTGTTGCCGACGTTGACCGAGGTGAACTCGAGGTTGGACGCATCGAAGTGGGCGCTGCCGTGGTCGAGCGGCTCAGCCATCAGCGCGCTCATCAGCGGCACGATCCCGCGCACCGGATTGTCGGCGCGCGCCGGATAGGCGACGTGCCCTTGCGTGCCGGTGACGATCAGCGTGCCGTTCTGCGAGCCGCGCCGGCCGATCTTGATCATGTCGCCGAGCGACAGCGGATTCGTCGGCTCGCCCAGGATGCAGTGATCGAACTTCTCCCCGCGCGCCGCGGCCCATTGGAGCAGCTTCACGGTGCCGTTGACGCCGATGCCCTCCTCGTCGCCGGTGATGAGGAAGGAGATCGATCCCTTGGGCCTGCCGCCGCAGGCCGCGACATGGTCGAGCACGGCCGCGAGCTTGCAGGCGATCGCGCCCTTCATGTCGGCGGCGCCGCGGCCGTAGAGGATGCCGTCGGCGACGTTGGCCGCAAACGGCGGATGCGTCCAGGCGCTCACGTCGCCCGGCGGAACGACGTCGGTGTGGCCCGCGAACACGAGGTGCGGGGCGCCGTCGCCGATGCGCGCGTAGAGGTTCTCGACATCGTCCTCACCGGACTCGCGGAAGGTGACGCGATGCACCGCGAAGCCCGCGCCCTTGAGCAGGCCTTCGAGCACGCCGAGTGCCCCGCCCTCCGCCGGCGTCACCGAGGGGCAGCGGATGAGATCGCGCGCGATGGCGAGTGGGTCGGCGGGCATGGCTATCTCGTCGCGGAGGCGGGCGCCGGCGCGGCCAGCGATTCGACGATCGATATCTTCTGCCAGACCTTGCGGCTGAAATTGGCGGTCAGATTCTCGATCTCGTTGACGGCGTCGATCACCACGGCGTCGGGCAGCACCTGCGCGTACAGCGCCGCGAGCTTGCTGGTGAGCGAGAGCATCTCGCTGCAATAGTCGAGGTAGCGGGTGAGCTCGGACGGCGTCATCGTGCGCTCCGGCGCGGCGCCGGGCGGCTGATCGTTGCCGAGCAGGCTGCCCGGGTCCTTGGTGAGCTGATGCATGTCGATCACGTGCGCGATCGAGCGGAAGACGTGCAATTCGCGCAGCGCGCGGCGGCGCTTGATCCGCTCGTCCGCGGCGGTCGCGAACAGGAGCGCGGCGCCGACCACCGCCGTGATGTGCACCGCGGCGTCGACCCCCTCGAAGAAGCCGAACACCTCGGCATGGCCGACGCGGACGTTGAGCCGCCAGCCGAGATAGGCGAGGGCCGCCAGCCCCGCCGCCACCGCCACGTAGACCAGGATGCGCAACGACCAGTTCGGCGCCGCGATCGCCTCGGCATTGCCATGCGTGCGCTCGCCGATCGCGATCAGGGAACGGCACACCGCCGCAAGATCGGCGGTCGGAAAGCGGTGCGTGATGCGCTGCTCCAGGGTGCGCAGCGTCTCGACAATCTTGGTCGCATCGAGCGCCTGGTAAGAGGACATGCCACGCCCTTTTTATTTGAGCATGATCTTGTCCGAAAACCGGTGTCCACTTTCCGGGATCATGCTCTTGTTCAATCGCGCAAAAGCTCGTTGATGCTGGTCTTGGCGCGGGTCTTCTCGTCGACGCGCTTGACGATGACGGCGCAGTAGAGGCCGGGGCCGGGCGAGCCGTCGCGCAGCGGCTTGCCGGGGGTCGTGCCGGGCACCACCACCGAATAGGCCGGCACCTCGCCCTGGAATACCTCGCCGGTGTCGCGGTCGATGATCTTGGTGGAGGCGCCGATGAACACGCCCATCGACAGCACCGATCCGGTGCGCACCACCACGCCCTCGGCCACCTCCGAGCGCGCGCCGATGAAGCAGTTGTCCTCGATGATCACCGGGCCGGCCTGCAGCGGCTCGAGCACGCCGCCGATGCCGGCGCCGCCCGAGATATGGCAACTCTTGCCGATCTGCGCGCACGAGCCGACCGTCGCCCAGGTGTCGACCATGGTGCCGGAATCCACATAGGCGCCGAGATTGACGAAGGACGGCATCAGCACGACGTTGGGCGCGATAAAGGCGGAGCGGCGCACGACGCAGCCCGGCACGGCGCGGAAGCCGGCGGCGCGGAAGCGGTTGTCGCCCCAGCCGTCGAACTTCGACGGCACCTTGTCCCACCACACGGCCTTGCCGGGCCCGCCGCCGATCGCCTCCATGTCGTTCAAGCGAAACGACAGCAGCACGGCCTTCTTGAGCCACTGGTTGACGTGCCAGGAATTGTCCGCATGACGCTCGGCGACGCGCACCTCGCCGCGGTCAAGCCGGTCGAGCGCAGCCTCGACCGCCTCGCGCACCGGCCCCTTGGTCGACGGGCTGACGTCATTGCGCTGCTCGAACGCGTCGTCGATGATTTTGGCGAGCCCGGCGTCGGCCATGCGAAACCCCCTGTTTGGCGGCGGTTTGTCGGGGGAAGGCGCGGCCGAGTCAAGCCGGGCGCCCGAATTGCGCACCCTGCGGCCGATCCCCATATGACGGCGAGCGCAGGGAGCGACACGATGCTGCAAGACGCCAAAGCCGACGATCGTCCATCGAGCCTGACGCCGCGGCCGATCGAGCCGGGCACCCGCATCGGCCACGTGCATCTCAAGGTGGCCGACATCGCGCGGGCGCTCGAGTTCTATTGCGGCGTGCTCGGTTTCGAGCTCACCCAGCGGATCGGCGCGCAGGCGGCCTTCATCTCGGCCGGCGGCTACCATCACCATATCGGGCTCAACACCTGGGAGAGCCGCGGCGGCGCGCCGCCCGCGCCGGGCACCACCGGGCTCTATCACGTCGCCATCCTCTACCCGACGCGCGCCGCACTCGCGGACGCGCTGCAGCGGCTGATCGATGCGAGCATCCCGCTCGAGGGCGCGAGCGACCACGGCGTGAGCGAAGCGCTCTACCTGCGCGACCCGGACGACAACGGGGTCGAGCTCTACTGGGACCGGCCGATGGCGCAATGGCCGCGCACGCCCGCGGGCGAGCTCGCCATGGTGACGCGGCGGCTCGACCTGCGCGACCTGCTCAAGGCCGCGGTGCCGAAAGCCTGAGGCCGGCGTCCTGATTTGCCGGATGCGGTGTCCTGGTTCGTGCTAGCATCGCACCATCACCGACAGCGGCTCGGCCCAGGCGTCGGTGGCTGAGAGCCTGATCGCGCTCCCGCCTGTCAGCGGAGAAGCGCGACATGCTCTCTGAACTGGAAATCGGCATTTTGCGTCGCGCCGGATTCGCGGCGGATCGATTCCACCTGGATCGGATACGCGACGACTTGCGCAAGACCCGGATTTTGATCTCGGCGTCGCAAGAGGCCGTATCCCGCGCGCGCGAGCTGATGGCCAGGGCGGACGACATCCTCGGACGATGAGGCCGCCCACGCTCGGCCTCAGCCCGGCTTGATGCCCGAAGCCTTCACGACCTTGGTCCACTTGGCGATATCGTCGGCGATAAGCTTGGCGAAATCGGCGGGCGTGCCGGGCGGCAGCACAATGCCGCCGAGGTCGGTCAGGCGCGCCTTGATGGTCGGGTCGACGATCGCGGCGTTGATCGCGCGGTTGAGGACGTTGATGACCTCCGGCGGCGTCTTCGCCGGCACGCCGAAGCCGATCCAGGCGCTCGCCTCATAGCCGGGCAGGAACTGGTTCAGGGTGGGCAGATCGGGCAGCACGGCGACGGGCTTCTCCGTCGTGACCGCGAGCGGGCGCAGCCGGCCGCCGCGGATATGCGGGATCGACGACGGCGTCACGTCGAACATCACCTGCACCTGGCCGGCGAGAAGATCGGTCAGCGCCGGCGTCGAGCCGCGGTAAGGCACGTGCACCAGGTCGACGCCGGCCAGCACCTTGAACAGCTCGCCGGCGAGATGCTGCGGACCGCCCTGCCCGGCCGACGCCATGTTGACCTTGCCTGGATTGGCCTTGGCGTAGGCGATGAACTCGGGAACGGTCTTGGCCGGAAACGACGGGTTGACCTCCATGACCAGCGGCACGCGGAAGATGGCGCCGACCGGCGCGATCTCGCGCACGAAATCGGTCTTGTTGTAGAGCGCCGCATTGATCGTGTTCTGCGCATTGACGAGCAGCATGGTGTAGCCGTCCGGCGGCGCGTGCTGGACCGCCTCGGTCGCGATGTTGCCGCCAGCGCCCGCCCGGTCCTCGACGATGAACTGCTGGTGCAGGTGCTCGGTGAGGAACTGGCCGATCAGCCGCGCCGTGATGTCCGACGAGCTGCCCGAGGCCTGCCCGACGATCATGTGCACCGCCCGCGCCGGATAGGTCTCGGCGCGCGCGCGGCGCGGCGAGGCGGGCAGCGCGAGGGCTGCGCCGGCGGCGAGCTGCAGGAAGTGGCGGCGATGATGGGGCATGTGGGTGTCCTCGGGCGCTTGCGTACGACCTACGGCGGTCGACGTTTCGGATTTTGCGCCACGCTACATGAGGGGCGGACGGACGCAATGGGACCGCAATGTCGCATGCGGGGTCCTCGCGCCTGACGCATTGACGCGCGACCGGGCAGCCGCAAGGGTGGCGCCCGGAGCAGCGCACAGCGACACGAGGGCGTGCCACGCATGGCCGCGTTGAAATTCATCGGACAACCGATCGTCCGCATCGAGGACGCGGCGCTGCTCACGGGTGCGGGGCGGTTCGTCGACGACGTGCCGGTGCGCGACGCCCTCGAGGCAACCTTCGTGCGCAGCGCGTTCGCGCATGCGCGCATCCGGTCGATCGACGTCGCGGCGGCACGCGCGGCGCCCGGCGTGCACGCGGTGCTCACCTATGCGGACGTGCGGCCATTGCTGACGCAGGACCGCATGCCGCTGGAGCTGCGGGTCGAGACGCTGCCGGAGAACATCACGCCCTACCCGCTGGCGAAAGACGAGGTGGTGTTCGTCGGCGAGGCGATCGTGGCGGTGATCGCGGACAGCCGCTACGCGGCCGAGGATGCGGCGGCGCTGGTGCGGGTCGACTACGAGCCGCTGCCGGCGGTCGCGGACTGCGTCGCCGCCATCGCGCCGGGCGGCCCGCGCGTCGACACGCGGCAGCCTGCGAACATCATCAAGGAATTCCGCCAAAGCTACGGCAACGCGGAGGCGGCTTTCGCGGGCGCGCCGCACAAGGCGGCGCTGCGGCTCAAGACCCACCGCGGCTGCGCGCACCCGATCGAGGGGCGCGCGGTGCTCGCCCGCTACGACGAACTCGAGGACCGGCTCACGGTGTGGGACTCGACCCAGGAGACGCACGACCTGCGCGGCCACCTGATGGCGCTGTTCGGCCTCGACGAGAACCAGGTGCGCGTCATCACCGCCGATGTGGGCGGCGGGTTCGGCTGCAAGCACCTGTTCTATCCCGAGGAGGCCGTGGTCGTCGCCGCGAGCCTGATGCTGCGGCGGCCCGTGAAATGGATCGAGGACCGCCGCGAGAATTTCGCCGCGACCGTGCAGGAGCGCGACCAGGTCTGGGACATCGAGGTCGCGTTCGACAGCGAGGGCCGCCTGCTCGGCATCCGCGGCCGCATGGTGCACGACCAGGGCGCCTACACGCCGCGCGGCACCAACCTGCCGACCAACGCGTCGACTGCGCTGCCCGGCACCTACGTGCTGCCGAGCCTCGACTTGCGCGTGATCGTGGCGGCGACCAACAAGGTCGCGACCCTGCCGGTGCGCGGCGCCGGCTATCCGGAGGGCACGTTCGCGATCGAGCGCTGCCTCGACGCGATCGCGCACACGCTCGGCCTCGACCTCGCCGAGGTGCGGCGGCGCAACCTCGTGCCGGCCGACAAGATGCCATACGCGACCGGGCTGACGGCGCGCTCGGGCGCGTCGATCACCTACGACAGCGGGGATTTCCCCAAGATGATGGCGACGGTGCTCGCCGCGATCGATCACGCGGGCTTCGCGGCGCGCCAGCAGGAGGCGCGCACGCAGGGGCGCTACCTCGGCCTCGGCATGGCGATGGGCATCAAGGGCACCGGGCGCGGGCCGTTCGAGTCGGCGCGCGTGCGCATCGACCGCTCCGGCAAGGTCACGGTCTTCACCGGCGCGGTGGCGATCGGCCAGGGCCTCAAGACCGCGTTCGCGCAGATCTGCGCCGAGCAGCTCGGCGTTGCGCCGCGCGACATCACGGTGATCGCCGGCGACACCGGCGCGATCTCGCTCGGCATGGGCGCGTTCGCGAGCCGGCAGACCGTGATGGGCGGCTCGGCCGTGCATGTCGCGGCCGGCGTGGTGGGCGACAAGGTGCGCAAGGCGGCGGCGGAGATTCTCGAGGTCGACGAAGGCGACCTCGAGCTGCGCGACGGACGCGTCGAGGTGAAGGGCGTGCCGCGGCACGGCCTCGGCTTCGGCGAGCTCGCGATCGCGATGGCGGGCGTGCCCGGCTACAAGCTGCCCGGCGACCTGCCGCCCGGGCTCGAGCACGCGCACAATCGTCTCGGCAGCAGCCTGACCTATGCGGGCGCCTTCATGGCGGTCGAGCTCGAGGTGGACGCCGAGACCGGCCGGGTCGAGCTGCACAAGATCGTGGTGGTCAACGACTGCGGCGTCGCCATCAATCCGACCATGGTGCGCGGCCAGGTGATCGGCAGCGTCGTGCATACGCTCGGCAACACGCTGTTCGAGCGCATGGTCTACGACGCGCAGGCGCAGCCGCAGACGACCACGTTCGCCGACTACCTGCTGCCGACCAGCCCCGAGCTGCCGAACATCGAGGTGATCCTGGTCGAGTACCCGAGCCGGACCAATCCGCTCGGCGTCAAAGGCGCGGGCGAGACCGCCTGCATCCCGGTGCCGGCCGCGATCGTCTCGGCGGTCGAGAACGCGCTCACGCCGTTCGGCGTGCGGCTCACCGAGTTTCCGCTGTCGCCGCCGGAGCTTTTTCAGATGATCCAGGATGGGCGCGGGAGAAGCGGGACATGAGGGAAGCGTCATTGCGAGCGCGCAACGCGCGCGAAGCAATCTCGATCCGCGAACTCATGCGTTTGCCGACCGCGATTGCTTCGCGCGCTGCGCGCTCGCAATGAACGTCATGCTACGATCCAGCGTGCGATCCTGAGGCGAGGCACGAGCAGGGAGAACAGAGCATGCGGGCACATCGAACCATCCAGGCAGCGCTCGGCCTCGCGGTCGCGCTCACATTTGCCGGCTTGGCGGCGCCCGCGCACGCGCAGGACTGGCCGACCCGGCCGATCTCGCTCGTGGTTCCGTTCGGACCCGGCAGCGGCACCGACCTCGTGGCGCGCAACCTCGCGGCGCCGCTCGGCGAGCGGCTCGGCCAGCCCGTGGTGGTGCAGAACATGGGCGGCGCCGGCGGGCTGATCGGCGTCTCCCGCGCCGCCAAGGCGGCGCCGGACGGCTACGAGATGGTGGTGGGCTCGCTCGACACGTTCGCGCAGAGCCCGTCGCTGCGCAAGCAGCCGCCCTACGATCCGATCAAGGACTTCGAGCCGGCGGGCCTCGCGGTGGTGCAGCCGCTGATCCTCATCACGCGCAAGGACCTCCCCGTCTCGAACATGAAGGAGTTCGCCGCCTACGTGAAGGCGAACGGGTCGCGCATGCAGTTCGGCTCGGCCGGCGTCGGCACCGCCAACCACCTGGTGTGCTACGAGCTCACGCGGGCGATCGGCGCCAACGTCACCCACGTCTCCTACCGCGGCTCGGCCGAGGCGATGACCGACATGCTTGCCGGGCATCTCGACTTCTATTGCATCCTCGCGATCGGTGCGGTGCCGTTCATCAAGAGCGGTACGTTGAAGGCGATTGCCGTGCTCACCAACGAGCGCTCGCCCACCCTGCCGGACGTGCCCACCGCCAAGGAGCAGGGCTTCGACTTCGGCAACTTCTATTACTGGATGGGTCTGTTCTTCCCGAAGGGCACGCCGGCGCCGATCGTCGCCAAGCTCAACGCGGCGCTGGGCGCGACGCTCGATCGCGCGGATCTGCAGGCGCGCCTGCGCGACGCGGCCACCACCGTGGCGCCGCCCGAGCGGCGCTCGCCCGAGTATCTGCGCGGCTTTCTGGCGCGCGAGATCAAGACGTGGGGCGCCGCGATCAAGGAGAGCGGGATCCAGCCGAATTGATGCAACTGGTCCATTCCCGATGTCGTCCCCTCGCGATGAGCTGTGCCGGCTGACGGCAACCGAGGCGGTGCTGGCCCTGAAGCGCCGGGAGATCACGCCGCTCGACCTGATCGACGCGGCGGCGCGCCGGATCGCGGACGTCGAGCCGGCGATCAATGCGCTGCCGACCTTGTGCATCGAGCGCGCCCGGGCCCATGCGCAAAGGCTGATGCGCCGGGAGGGCCGCGAAGCCGAGGCGGAGCCCGGCTGGCTCGCCGGCCTGCCGGTCGCCATCAAGGATCTGGCCGATGTCGCCGGCGTGCGCACGACCTACGGCTCGCCGATCTTTCGCGACCATGTGCCGATGAGCTCGCACCCGGTGGTGGAGCGGATCGAGCGCAAGGGCGGCATCGTCATCGCCAAGTCGAACACGCCGGAATTCGGCGCCGGCGGCTCGACGTTCAACGAGGTCTTCGGCCGCACGCGCAATCCGTGGAACACGGCGCTGACCTCGGGTGGCTCGACCGGCGGCGGCGCCGCCGCGCTCGCGGCCGGCGAGGTATGGCTCGCCCATGGCTCCGACCATGCCGGCAGCCTGCGCCGACCCGCCACCTACTGCGCGGTCGTCGGCTTGCGGCCATCGCCCGGCCGCGTCACCCGCGGCACCTCCAACAACCTGTTCTCGCCGCTCTCGGTCCAGGGGCCGATGGGACGCAACGTGGCCGATGTGGCGCTGTTCCTCGACGCCATGGCGGGCGAGTGCCCGCGCGATCCGCTGACGTTTCCGGCGCCGCAGCGATCATTCGCGGCCGCGGTTGCGAGCCCGATCGCGCCGAAGCGCGTCGCCTACACGGCCGATTTCGGCGGCAGGGTGCCGGTCGACCGCGAGACGCGTGAGATCTGTGCCGCAGCGGCGCGCCGCTTCGAAGAGCTGGGCGCCGTCGTCGAGGAGGCCGCGCCCGATCTCGGCGACATCGCGCAGGCCTTTCTCGCCTTGCGGTCGCAGCATTTCGTGGTCGAGCGCGAATTGATGCTCGCGACCCATCGCGACCAGATCAAGCCGGACATCATCTGGAACACCGAGCGCGGCCTGCGCGCCTCGCCGAGCGAGCTCGCCGCCGCCGAGCGCGAGCGTGCCGCCCTGTTTCGACGCGCCGCCGACTTCTTCGCCGCCTATGACCTTCTCGTGTCGCCCGGCGCCTCGACGCCTGCCTTCGAACGTCGCGTTGCGGATGCCCGCGACGATCGACGGCAGGAAGCTCGAGAACTATCTCGACGCCTCCCTGATCACCGCGGCAACCACCATGATGGCTCTGCCGTCCATCGCCGTGCCGTGCGGTTTCGATCGCTACGGCCGCCCGGTCGGCTTGCAGATGGTCGGCCGCCACCGTGGCGAGGCCGAGCTGTTGCAAGCCGCGGTCCTGTTCGAGCAGGCGATGGGGCTCGCGTCCCTGGTCCCCATCGATCCGCGACCGGGCGCGGTGCCGCCGGCCGGCTAGGGGGTGATGACTTTTCTTCGAATTGTCATCGCGCCGCGGCGCCCGCAGGACCGTGCCAGGTTCGATGGGGGGATGCGAAAGGCGGGCTTACCTGGGTGACCGACAATCGACCGGGCGTCTTGGCTGACGAGAAGCCGCGCCTCAGCGCACCGCCACGATCGCTTCCAAAAACCCAACCAAATCATCCGTCACATGATCCACGTGGGCCGCCCCGCGCCCCTCCAACTCCCAGCCCTCGCGAAACACCTCGCGCGTCTTTTCCGGGACCACCAGCACCGTGATCATCCCGAGCGCATGCGGCACCGCGAGGTTGCGCGCCAAGTCCTCGAACATCGCGGCCTTGCGCGGATCGACGCCGTGCAGGGCGAGGAAGCGGTCGTAGGTCTGCGCCAGCGGCTTGGGCTCGAGCTCGGCGGCGACGATGTCGAACACGTCCTCGAAATGCTGGTGGATCTCGAGCCGGCGCATCACCGCGTCGGCGTGCCGGCGCGTGCCGTTGGTGAGGATGAGCTTGCGGCCGGGCAGCCGCTCGAGGGCGGCGCCGAGCGCCGGGTTGGGCGTGAGCGGCGAGTGGTCGATCCGGTGCACGTAGTCGAGGAACTCGTCCGGCTTCATGCCGTGCTCGGCCATCATGCCGCGCATCGTCGTGCCGTAGCGCTTGTAGTAGTCCTTCTGGATGCGGAAGGCGTCCTCGCGCGCGACCTTGAGATAGTCGGCGACGTATTCGCGGATGCGCTCGTCGACCTGGTGCCACAGGTTGAGATGATGCGGGTAGAGCGTGTTGTCGAGATCGAACACCCAGGTCTCGACGCGGGCGAAATCGGCATTGCCGGAGGAGTTGGCGGTCATCGAACCCTTCGTGTCGGTCATCGCGAAAAAAGCGGGTGACGGATGACCCGTCCGGCCCGCGTGCGCAAGGGGCGTGGCAAGATCACACGAACAAGCCGACGGCCGCATAGGCGAGGGCGCCGATCAGCCCCGCGGCCGGGATGGTCACGATCCAGGCGAGCACGATGCTGTTGGCGACGTTCCAGCGCACCGCCGCCACGCGGCGGGCCGCCCCCACGCCCATGATCGCGCTGGTGATCGTGTGGGTGGTCGACACCGGAATGCCGAGCTCGGTGGCGAGAAAGAGGGTGATCGCGCCGCCGGTCTCGGCGCAGAAGCCCTGCACGGGCGTGAGCCGCGTGATGCGCGAGCCCATGGTCTTGACGATGCGCCAGCCGCCCGCGAGCGTGCCGAGCCCGATCGCGGCCTGGCACGTGAGCACGACCCAGAACGGCACGTGGAAGCTCGTGCCCATGTAGCCTTGCGAGTAGATCAGCACCGCGATGATGCCCATGGTCTTCTGCGCGTCGTTGCCGCCATGGCCGAGCGAGATCAGCGAGGCGGACACGAACTGAAGCATGCGGAAGCGGCGATCGACCGCGAACGGCGTGGTGCGCATGAAGATCCACGAGACGGCCAGCATCAGGGCGATCGCGAAGGCGAAGCCGAGCAGCGGCGAGAGCACGATCGCGATGCCGGTCTTGCCCACGCCGCCCCAGACCACGGCGCTCACTCCGGCCTTGGCGACGCCGGCGCCGATCAGCCCGCCGATCAGGGCGTGCGAGCTGCTCGACGGGATGCCGGCGAGCAAGGTGATCACGTCCCAGGCGATCGCCCCGGCGAGCGCGCCGAAGACGACGCGCGGCGTGACGATGTTGACGTCGATGATGCCGGTGCCGATGGTCTGCGCCACGTGCAGGCCGAAGAACACGAAGGCGATGAAGTTGAAGAACGACGCCCAGATCACCGCATAGTGCGGCTTGAGCACGCGCGTCGACACGATGGTGGCGATCGAGTTGCCGGCGTCGTTCATGCCGTTGAAGAAGTCGAACACCAGCGCGATCGCGACGAGCGCAACCAGCAGCGGCATTCCGATCGTGGCGATCTCCATGACGGCGTCGCGGCCCGCTCACACGTGGTCGATGACGACGCTTTGCAGTTCGTTGGCAACGTCGTCGAAGCGGTCGACCACCTTCTCGAGATGGTCGTAGACCTCGTTGCCGGTGATGAACGCCATGGGATTCGCCGCCCCTTGCGTCTCGTAGAGCTCCTTGAGGCCGATGTCGTGCAGATCGTCGGCGCGCCCCTCGATCTGGGTGATCTGCTCGGTCAGCGCGCTGATGCGGCCGGCCTCGTTGCTGATCGCGCGCAGCAGCGGGAGGGCCTCCGCCACCAGCACGGCGCATTTGACGATGGCGTCGCCCATCTCCTTCATCTGCGGCGTGAAGGCGCGGATGTTGAACAGCATCACGGCCTTGGCGGTCTTCTGCATCTGGTCGATGGTGTTGTCCATCGAGGTGATCAGGTCCTGGATGTCGCCGCGGTCGAATGGCGTGATGAAGGTGCGGCGTACCGCGATCAGCACGTCGCGGGTGACCACATCGGCGTCTTGCTCGCGGTCCATGATGGTGCGGTAGTGGCGCGGGACCTCGTCGCCGCCGTCGAGCATCGCGCGCAGCGCCTCGGCCCCGGCCACGACGGCCTGCGAGTGTCGCGCGAACAGCTCGAAGAAGCGCTCCTCCCGCGGCATCAAGGCGCGCAGCCAGCCGAGCATGGGTTCCTCCGAAGGTCCGCCCGGTACCGGACAGCCGATTCTTGACCGCAGTCTACACGGACGGCCGCAGGGGCCGGGCGAATTAGTTGTGGAAGGACGCCAGACAACGTTCCGAGCGAACGACCGGGGCTTACGACGCGGGGCCGGCCAGCCGGGGACGGCGCCGATCGCGAGGGCCGCTGAAGCGCGGCGCCCGACCGGTGCGGCGCCGATCGATATATGATTCGCGCGCAACCTGGGACTCCGCTCCCGGCGCCGGCGCGGGCCGGCTGCGCGCCGCGCGCCGCGCGGGGGTGCGCGCCTTCTCGGCGGCGAGGTGGGCGAGCCAGTTGCGGTAGATGCGGGCCGCCCCGGTGCGCCATGTATCGCTCACCCCGCGCTCGGCGGCGGCGAGCGGAAAGTCGGCGAGCAGCTCCTCGCGCCGGTCGGCCTGCGCGCGCGCCGCGAAGTCCGTGAGCAAGGTCGCGGTCGCGGCATCGAAATAGCCGCGCGGCAGTGCCGGACAGGTCGCGCGCTCGCCGCGCAGGAAGCGGCCGAGATCGCGGCGATACTCGCCGAGCAAGCTCGCGGCGTCGTACTCGGGATGGCCCTGGAAGAACACGAACAGGCTGCGTCCGTCGCGAACGAAGGTGTCGACGCCGGCTTGCGCCGAGCGCGTCAGCACCGCGTAGCCGCGGGCCGCGAGGTCCGCCTCGCGCAGCTCGTTCCAGCGCGAATGCGGCACCGCGATGTGCGGCGCGAGGCCGTGCGTCAGCGCATGGTCGCCCGCCTTGACGCAATCGAACACGCCGAAACGCTTCTCGGCGAGAGGATGGCGCACGATGCCGTCGAGATGAAACACCGCCGCGTGCGCCGCGAGGCACGACCACACGGTCGAGATGGTGTGCTGCTCGGCCCATTCGATCAGCTCGGTCAGCGCCGGCCAGTACGGCTCCTGGTCGAGCGCCGCGGCGCGCGGCTCGGTGCCGGTGATGATGAGCGCATCGAGCCGGCTGTCCCAGAAGTCGCGCAAGCCGAGATAGGAGGACCCGAGGTGCTGCGCGCCGCGCGTGCTGCGCGGCACCTGCGGCAGCGTGAACAGCCGCAGGCGCACCGGAAGGTCGCCGGCGGCGGCCTCGAGCAGCGCGGCGAACTGCCCTTCGGTCGACTTGAGCGCCGTGTCCGGCATGTTGTTGACGAGACCGATCTCGATCCCGCCGGGAGTCTTGCCGGCATCGCTCAGGTCATTGTCGCGGGCGACCGTCAGCGGCATGCATTATCCATGCATTGGCGCATGTCCTTGTCGGCGAACCGGTATCCACGCCCGATCAAGTCGGGGGCAGGCTTTCGCCGGAACATGCGCACGGCTCACTCCGCCGCGACCATGCGGTGCGCGCCGAACTGCGTGGCCGCGAGCGCCTGGTCGAGATCGGCGAGGATGTCGTCGATGTGCTCGATGCCGACGCTGAGCCGGATCATCTCGGGCCGCACGCCTGCCTTGCGCTGCTCCTCGGCGGACATCTGCCGGTGCGTGGTCGAGGCCGGATGGCAGGCGAGCGACTTGGCGTCGCCCATGTTGACGAGACGCTTGAACAGGCCGAGCGCGTCGTAGAACTTCGTGCCGGCCGCGAAGCCGCCCCTGACGCCGAAGGTGAGCAGCGAGCAGGCGCGGCCGCCGAAGTACTTCTGCGCCAGCGCGTGATAGGGGCTGTCGGCGAAGCCCGCATAGTTGACCCAGTCGACGCGGTGGTCGGGCGCCAAGAACTCGGCGACCTTGCGCGCGTTCTCGACGTGGCGCTCGACGCGCAGCGCCACGGTCTCGATGCCCTGCAGCAACAGGAAGGCGCTGAGCGGCGAGAGCACCGCGCCGGTGGTGCGCTGATAGACGCTGCGCGTGCGCGCGATGTAGGCGGCCGGGCCGAAATGATCGACATAGACGAGGCCGTGGTAGGACGCGTCCGGCCGGTTGAACATGGGGAAGCGGTCGGCGTGCTCCGCCCACGGAAACTTGCCGCTGTCGACGATGATGCCGCCGAGGGTCGTGCCGTGGCCGCCCATGAACTTGGTGAGCGAATGCACGACGACGTTGGCGCCGTACTCGATCGGCCGCAGCAGGATCGGGGTCGCCACCGTGTTGTCGACGATCAGCGGCACGCCGTGCCGGTGCGCGACCTCGGCCAAGGCCTCGATGTCGCAGATGTTGCCGGCCGGGTTGCCGACGCTCTCGCAGAACACCGCGCGGGTGTTGCCGTCGATCAGCTTCTCGATCGCGGCGGGCGCGTCGCTCTCGGCGAAGCGCACCTCGATGCCCTGGCCCGGAAAGATATGGGCGAACAGCGTGTAGGTCGTGCCGTAGAGCTGCGGCACCGAGACGATGTTGCAGCCGAGGCTGGTGACGTTGAGCAGCGCGTAGTTCAGCGCGGCCTGGCCGGTCGCGACGGCGAGCGCGTCGACGCCGCCCTCAAGCGCGGCGACGCGCTTTTCCAGCACCGCGGTGGTGGGATTGCTGATGCGGCTGTAGCGGAAACCTTCGCTCTCGAGATTGAACAGCGCGGCCGCGTGCTCGGCGCTGTCGAACTCATAGGCCGCGGTCTGGTAGATCGGAACGGCCACCGACTTCGTGGTCGGCTCGGTCTCATAGCCGGAATGAATCGCAATGGTCTCGCGTTTCATGCACGCACCTGACGCTGGCCCGCGGATTTGCAGTGTCGATCGGAGGCGGAATTGCCGCACTATTTCTTGAGCACGATCTTTTCCGAAAACCGGCATCCACTTTTCGGGATCATGCTCTCCGCGCATCCGACGATCGCTGTTTCACGCACTGAATGTCTTATCGGCGCGTGGTTGCGGATTCAATAAATCCGCCGCGAATCCAACACGCTAACCTTACCGATTAACTCCAAGGGACGCATGTTGGCGGAACCGCTTGCGACGCGAACTGCGGCACATAAAACCGATCTTAATCGCAGCCGATCTACGCTACGCGACGACAAGCGAAAAGCGTTAACCATGAACGTTCATGTCAGTGAGCTGGGCGCCGACCGCGCGGCCCGATCGCCCGCGAAAGCGTGGCTGCGCGCGCTCGAAGCGACGGCGCCGATCGCCGCGAACCCCACCCGCACGCTGCCGGTGATTCTGGAAGCGCTGGCCGAGCACCACGGCGAGGCGCCGGCGCTGATGAGCGAGCGCGAGACGCTGAGCTATCGCGCGCTCGCGGCGCGCGCCAACCGCTACGCGCGCTGGGCGCTGGCGCAGGGCATCGCCAAGGGCGACACCGTCTGCCTGATGATGCCGAACCGGCCGGACTACATGGCGGCGTGGCTCGGCATCACCCGCATCGGCGGCGTCGTGGCGCTGATCAACACCAACCTCACCGAGCGCGCGCTCGCCCACTGCATCGACATCGTGACGCCGCGGCACGTCATCGTCGCCGGCGAGCTGATCGACGCTTTTGCCGACGCGCGGCCCTTTTTGGCGACCCAGCCGCGCGTGTGGACGCATGACGCCGACCTCGCGAATGCCGAGCGTATCGACCACGATCTGACGCGCCGCGCCGAGGCGCCGTTGGAGCCGAGCGAGCAGCGCGCCGTCACGATCGACGACAAGGCGCTCTACATCTACACATCAGGCACCACCGGCCTGCCGAAGGCCGCGAGTGTCAGCCATGCGCGCGTGCTGGCGTGGAGCTACTGGTTCGCCGGCATGATGGACACGCGGCCGGACGACCGCATGTACGACTGCCTGCCGATGTACCACAGCGTCGGCGGCGTGGTGGCGACCGGCGCGCTGCTGGTCAACGGCGGCGCGGTGGTGATCCGCGAAAAATTCTCGGCGCGGCAGTTCTGGGACGACATCGCGCACTTCGACTGCACGCTGGTGCAATGTGGATGCG
>CAVPGG010000144.1:0-9685 GCA_963703755.1 uncultured Pseudomonadota bacterium | reverse complement strand
GCAGGAAGATGATGTCGGCGAGCGTGCGCTCGGATGCCGCCGCGACCACGTCGGCGGCGCTCGGACCCTGCGCGCCCATGCGCATGTCGAGCGGGCCGTCGAGTTGGAACGAAAAGCCGCGCTCGGCTTGGTCGAGCTGCATGGAGGAGACGCCGAGATCGAGCACGACGCCGTCGACGGCCGCGATGGCGAAGCTTGCCGAAACCTCGTCGAGCGCCGAGAAACGGCTTTCCGCGACCGTGAGCCGGCCGCCCATCTGGTCGACCAGGCTGGCACTATTTGCGACAGCGCTCTGGTCGCGGTCGAGCGCCAGCACCTTGCAATCGGCGGCCGCGAGAATCGCGCGCGCATAGCCGCCGGCGCCGAAGGTGCCGTCGATGTAGATGCCGCCGTCGCGGATGTTGAGATGCTCGACCACCGGCCGGACGAGCACGGGAATGTGGCGGGCCAGTCCGCCAGCGACCTCGGAATCCCCGATGCCGCTGCCCGTCATCATTCCCGTGCCCCGTCGTCCGAGACCGGACGCTCGGAGCCGAGGCGCTTCGTCAAGGCGCGCACCGTCGCGGTGGCCTGCGCGAGATGCGCGCGGAAACGCTGCGGCTCCCAGATCTGGAACTTGTGGCCGAGGCCGACGAACGCGACCGCGTCGGCGATCCCGGCATGCGACTTCAACTCGTCCGACAGCACCACCCGGCCCTCGCCGTCGATGTTGACGGTCTCGCTGCGGCCATAGAGCGCCATCCGCAGCTCCTCGCGCTGCCCCGAGTAGGGCGGGAAGCGCGCGACCAGGCTCTCGATCTCGGCGAGCAGCGCATGGCCGCCCGCATCGACCGCCGGCTGATCGAGCGCCGGATAGCAGTAGAGACCCGCGAAACCGTCGCGCGAGAGCACCGAACGAAACGAAGCCGGGATCGAGACGCGCCCCTTGGCGTCGAGCCGCAGAACTGTGTTCGACACGAAGCGGTCCATACGCGCCCGCACTCCACGCCGACCGGGCGCCTAGAGCACGTTCCGTTCTGGGGGAATCGGAACGTGCTCTAGATTTACGCATTGGCGCATATTCTTGTCGGCGAACCGGTGTCCACTTCGCCGGAATATGCGCTAGCGGCGCCCACCACACGCAATCCACGCTCAGGTCGGAACTCGGGGCGATTGGGGCCCAGCCGACTGATCTATTTGGATTTTTATGGGATAACATGGGAACATTTGGGCGTCAATGGAGCGAACGCAGGCCGCCTTCCAACTATCTCTGCGGTAGATCAATGTGATTAACAGCCGTCAGCCTTAAGGAACCGTTGAGAGGCGCACGCGCCCGGAGCCCGCCGAAATGCGGATTGCGCTGATGACCGACATCCACGCGAACCGGGAGGCGCTCGCCGCCTGCCTGGATCACGCGGCGCACAACGGCATCGACCGCTACGTCTTTCTCGGCGATTTCGTCGGCTACGGCGCCGACCCGGGTTGGGTGATCGACACCGTCATGACCCAGGTCGAGGGCGGCGCGCTCGCGATCCTCGGCAACCATGACGCCGCCGCGCTCACCGACAGCGCCGGCATGAACGAGGCCGCGGCGGACGCGATCGCCTGGACGCGCGTGCAACTCGACGACCGCCAGCGCAACTTCATCGCCGGTCTGCCGCTGTTCGTCGAGGAGCGCGACCGGCTCTACGTGCATGCGAGCGCCGACGAGCCCGACCGCTGGCACTACGTGACCGAGCTCTACGGCGCCGCCCGCAGCCTGATGGCGACGCAGGCGCACGCGACCTTCTGCGGCCACACCCACGTGCCGGCGCTCTTCCACATGTCGCTCACCGGCAAGTTCGCGGGCTTCGATCCGGTCGAGCGGGTCGACATCCCGCTCACCCCGCAGCGGCGCTGGCTCGCCGTGATCGGCTCGGTCGGCCAGCCGCGCGACCGCGATCCGGCCGCCTGCTACGCGGTCCTCGACGACGCGCGTTACGTGCTCACCTACGTGCGGGTGCCCTACGACGTTGAGAGCGCGGCGCGAAAGATCCTCGCCGCCGGCCTGCCGCAGTTGCTCGCGGCGCGGCTGTTCGAAGGCTTCTGACCCGGCATGAACCGGTCGCACATGGACCCGCAGAACCTCGAGGCCGGCCAGGTGATCGACGGCTTCGTGCTGGAGCAGGCGCTCGACCCCGGCGGCATGGCGAGCTTCTGGCGGGTGAGCCGGCCGGGCAGCAAGCTGCCGATGGTGATGAAGATCCCGCTGCTCCGCCGCGGCGAGGATCCGCTCACCATCGTGGGCTTCGAGGCCGAGGGGATGATCCTGGCGCGGCTCAGCGGCCCGCACGTACCGAAATTCGTCGCGGCGGGCGACTTCGAGCGGCCCTACGTCGTCATGGAGTTCGTGGCCGGCCGCTCGGTGCGCACGTTCCTCGACAAGACGCCGCTGCCGCCCGACGAGGTCGCGGCGATCGGCGCCAAGATCGCGTTCGCGCTGCACGACCTGCATCGCCAGCACGTGATCCATCTCGACCTCAAGCCCAGCAATGTCATCCTGCGCGACGACGGCGAGGCGGTGCTGATCGATTTCGGCCTGTCGCGCCACGAGCAGCTGCCCGACCTCGTCGCCGAGGAATTCGACGATCCGGTCGGCACCGGGCCCTACATCGCGCCCGAGCAGGTGATGCGCCAGCGCGACGATCCGCGCAGCGACATCTTCGCGCTCGGCGTCATCCTCTATTTCCTCGCCACCGGCGAGCGGCCGTTCGGCGAGCCGCAGCGCGCCGGCGAGTGGCGGCGCCGGCTGTGGCGCGATCCCTATCCGCCGCGGCGCCTCAACGACAAGGTGCCGCCCTGGCTGCAGGAGGTCATCCTGCGCTGCCTCGCGGTCGATCCCGCCGAACGCTACGCGACCGCGGCGCAGCTCGCCTTCGACCTGCAGCATCCCGACCAGGTGCCGCTCACGGCGCGCGCCACCTGGCGCGACCGCGACGGGCCGATCACGGTCGCGCTGCGCTGGCTGCGCGCGCGCCGGCAGCTCGCGCCGGTGCGGCGCAGCGTCGCCGGCCTCCTGTCGCGCGCGCCGATCATCATGGTGGCGATCGACCTTGCGCCCGACGCCGCGGATCTGCGCGAGGCGCTCGCGGTCGCGGTACGGCGCGTGCTGGCGACCGAGCCGCAGGCGCGGCTCGCCTGCGTCAACGTGCTCAAGACCTCGCGCATCGCGCTCGACGCGGAGGTCGACGAGCAGGGACGCAACCTGCATCTGCAGCGGCTGGTCGACCTCAGGCACTGGGCCCGCACCCTGCCGACCGCGGCCGCGCAGATCACCTATCACGTGTTCGAGTCGGTCAACGTCGCCACCGCGCTGATCGACTACGCGCGCAACAACCGCATCGACCATGTCGTGCTCGGGGCACGCGGCTCCTCGCGGCTGCGCCGCCTGCTCGGCAGCGTCTCAGCCAAAGTGGTCGCCGAGGCGCCGTGCACCGTCACGGTGGTGCGCACGCGCGAGGAGGCGGGCTGAGTCGTCATTGCGAGGCGTGCGCAGCACGCCGCGGCAATTCCGATCGGCATACTCTGCCGCGCGAGATTGCTTCGCTTCGCTCGCAATGACGGCTAAATTGTCCGCATGAGCTTCCCGCCCGATTCTCCCCTCGTCGACGCGATCAGCCCCTCCCCCAACCACGAGCCGCGCAAGGGCGTGGCGCGGCCGGATATCCTGCTGCTGCACTACACCGGCATGGCGTCGACCCAGGCGGCGCTCGAGCGGCTGTGCGATCCGGGGCCGCGCGTCTCCTCGCACTATCTCGTGTTCGAGGACGGGCGCATCTTCCAGCTGGTGCCGGAAGCGCGGCGCGCCTACCACGCCGGCGCCTCGTACTGGGAAGGCTCGACCGACATCAATTCGCGCTCGGTCGGCATCGAGATCGGCAACCAGGGCCACGACTTCGGCTGTCCGGCCTTTCCCGACGGGCAGATCGAGCGCGTGATCGCGCTCTGCCGCGATATCGTGGCGCGCTGGTCGATCGCGCCGTGGCACGTGCTTGCGCACTCGGACATCGCGCCCAACCGCAAGCGCGATCCGGGCGAGGTGTTTCCGTGGCAGCGCCTCGCCGCGGGTGGCGTCGGCGCTTTCGTCGAGCCGGCGCCGATCGTGCGCGGCGGCGCGCTCTGCCCCGGCGATCACGGCGAGGCAGTCGCCCGGCTGCAGCGCATGCTCGCCGACTACGGCTACGGCATCACGGCGAGCGGACACTATGATTTGACGACGCACGAGATCGTCACCGCCTTCCAGCGCCATTTCCGCACCGCGCGGGTCGACGGGATTGCGGATGCCTCGACGGTCAAGACGCTGGAGAAGCTGGTGGCGATGAAAAGCGCGGACGGCTGATATTTGGTCGCATTTTCTACGGAAAACCGGCAGCCACTTTTCCTGAAATGCTCTACGCGTGCTCCTCGATCACGCTCGCGCGCACGTCGTCCTCGATCAGGCGCCAGATGCGATCGACATAGGCGACGAACTCAGGCGTGCGCTTGATCGCGAGGTCGCGCGGGCGCGGCAGCGTGATGTCGACGCTGTCCTGCACACGGCCGGGCCGGCGCGCGAACACCAGCACGCGATCGGACAGGAACACGGCCTCGTCGATCTGGTGGGTGACGAACAGCACCGTCTTGCGGCCCTGCTCCCAGATGCGCAGGAGCTCGGTCTGCATGATCTCGCGCGTCTGCGCGTCGAGCGCGGAGAACGGCTCGTCCATCAGCAGAATGTCGGGATCGATCGCCAGCGCACGGGCGAGGTTGACGCGCTGGCGCATGCCGCCGGAGAGCTGGCGCGGATAGTAGTTCTCGAAGCCTTCGAGGCCGACGAGCTTGAGGAGCTCGAGCGTGCGGTGCCGCGTCGGCCGCGTCGGCGCGGCCCGCGACCTCCGGGCCGATCATGGCATTGCCGAGCACGGTGCGCCACGGCAGCAGGCTGTCGCTCTGGAAGACGAAGCCGCGGTCGTTGCCTGGCCTCGTCACCGCTTGCCGTCGATCAGCACGCGGCCCGCGCTCGCCTGCTCGAGTCCGGCGACGATGCGCAGGAAGGTGGTCTTGCCGCAGCCGCTCGGGCCGACCAGCGAGACGAACTCGCCGTGCGCGACCGAGAGCTCGATCGCGCGCAGCGCTTCGAGCGCGTCGAACCGCTTGCTGAGCGCCGCGACCGTGAGCTTCGGTCTCGCGTCCATCAATCGCGGGTCCATCAATCGCGTGTCCATGGCACGAGCCGGCTCTCCAGCCAGCCGAAGCCCGCCGTCATCGCGATGCCGGCAGCCGCGAGCACGACCACGCCGGCGAACAGCTCCGGCATGTTGAAGGCGTCGGCCGACTGGCTGATCAGCCGCCCGAGCCCGGCGCGCGAGCCGAACAGCTCGGCCACCACCACGGCGATCAGGCCGCGCCCGATGCCGAGCTTGAGGCCGGCGAGGATGAACGGCGTCGCCGACGGCAGCGAGACCATGCGGAAGATCTGTCCCGAGGTCGCGCCGAAGCTGCGCAGCATCTCGATGAGGCGCGGGCTGGTGGTGCGCAGGCCGGCCTCGGTATTGATCGTGACCGGAAAGAGCACGAGGAAGATCACCACCAGGACCTTCGACCAGATGCCGATGCCGAACCACAGGATGAACAGCGGCGCGAGCGCGATGGTCGGCGTCGCATAGAGGCCGGAGATCCACGGCTGCGTGACCTGCTTGGCAAGCTCGCTGCTCGCCATCGCGAGGCCGAGCGCGATGCCGATCAGGCTCGCGATCACGTAGCCGACGATGAACTCGAGCCCGCTGACCGCCATGTGGTGCCACAGCTCGCCGCTCGCCGCGAGCGACAGCACGGCGCCGGCGATCTGCGACGGCGCGGCGAGAAAGAGCGGATTGGCGACGACGTAGCGGCTCGCCACCTCCCACAGCGCGAGCCCGCAGGCGACCGACAGGAGGCCGGCGAGACGACTGCGGCGCAGCGCCGCCGCGAAGTCGTACGCGCCGGTGCGGGCGGGCGCCGGCGGCTTCGCCTCGATGCCGGTCGCCGCCATGGTCAATCGGTCAGCTTGGTGATGCCGGGCAGGACCAGGCGCTCGACGTCGATGTGCTTGATGTCGCCCAGCCCCACCAGCGCATCGATCAGGGCGTTGAGCCGCTTGCGCGACACCTGCCCGGTCGTCTCGAACATGTGGCCCTTGACGAAGAAGTCGTAGGACTTCTCCACCTCGTCGGTCTTGAGGCCGCTCGCCGCGACCATGATCTGCACCGCCTCGGCGCGGTTGTGCGTGTCCTCGAACCAGGCAATCGCCTTGCTGTGCGCCGCCAGTATTTTCTGCAGGGTTTCCGGATGCGCCTTGGCCCAGGCGAGGCTCACCACCGTGCCGGAGAACGGAAGCTCGGGGCTGTAGTCGACGCTCATGCCGAGCTGGTTGAAGCCGCGTGCGGCCGCCTGGAAATTGAACGGCGGCAGGATGATCGCGGCGTCGACCGCGCCGGCGAGCAGCGCCTGCGCGCGCGCCGAGGTCGCGCCGGCGAAGACCATGTCGAACTCGCCCGGCTTGACGCCGTTCGGCGTCAGCATGCGCTCGACAAAGATGCGAGTGATGTCCTTCGGTCCGCCGACCGAGATGGTGCGGCCCTTGAGCTCCTTGAGCGTCTTGATCTCGGGCTTCGCTACGAGAATGTAGGGCGGCGACTGCGCCTCGATCCGCACGATCGCGATCGGCGAGCCCTTGTCGATCGCGCGGATCGGATCGACCAGCCCGGTCGACATGGTGACGTTGAGTGATCCGGACGTGAGCTGCTGGATGACCTGCGCGCTCGACGGGATGTAGATGAGATCGATCTTGAGGCCGACCTCGGCGAAGAAGCCCTTCTTGACGCCGATGAAGACAGGCCACAGGTTGGCGGACGCGGAGCCGACGGTCCCGACCGTCACGGTCTCCTCCGCGCGCACCGGCGCGGCCGCGAGCGCGGCCAGCGTCAGGGCGACGATCGCGCGCCGAGAATATCTGCCGGGGTTCATGTCACGCCCTCCTCAGTCGGTGATCCGGGTCAAGCCCGGCAGCAGCAGACGGTCGACCGCGAAACCGGCCGGCACGTCGCCCAATTCCTTCAGCGCATCGACGACCTTGCCGAGCTGCGCGCGCGAGATCGCCCCGCTCGGCTCGAGGAAGCCGCCGCGGATCAGGAGATCATAGCTCTTCGCCACGTCGTCGGCCTTGAGCTTGCTCACCGACACCATCAGGTCGATCGCCTCCTGGCGATTGGCCGGATCGGAGAGCCAGGCGATCGACTTGGTGTAGACCGCGAGGAACTTGGCCGCCGCCGACCGATGCTTGGCGGCCCAATTGCGGTTGAGCGATACGCCCGAGAACGGCATGTCGACCACGTCCGCGGTGACGCCGAGCTTGGTGAAGCCGGCCGCCTCGGCGTGGAAATTGTACGGCGCGGTCAAGAGCGCCGCGTCGGCCGCGCCCGACTGCAGCGCCGCAAGCCGCGCCGATGTGGCGCCCGCGAAGATCAGGTCGACATCCTTTGGCGCAACGCCGGCCGCCACCAGCATGCGCTCGAAGAAGATGCGGGTGATGTCCTTGGCGCCGCCGACCGAGACGATCCGGCCCTTGAGCTCCTGTATGCGCTTGATCGACGGCTTCGCCAGCAGCGCATAGGGCGGCCGCTGCATCTCGATGCGTACGATGGCGAGCGGCGCGCCCTTTTCGATCGCGCGGACCGGATCGACCAGGCCGCTGCCCACGCTCATGTTCACGGCGTCGACCGCGAGCTGCTGGATCACGCCCGCGTTGGCCTGAACGAAGACGAGATCGATCTTGATGTCCTCGGCGGCGAAGAAGCCTTTCTTGATGCCCACCATCACGGGCCACAGATTGGCCGAGGCCGAGCCGACCGAGCCGACCACGATAGTCTCGGTCGCTGCCGCGACGGGCGCGGCGAGCAGCGCGCCGAGGATCATGGCGGCCGCAACGCGCATTCCCGGCAGCGGCCGCATCATCGCGCGCCTCACGGTTTCGCTTGCGCGTCGCTTGCGCGATGAAGTGCTGGGCGATCTCGGCGCCGGTCGTGCGCCACACGCCCGCGTGGCGGCAGATGTAGTCGAGCGCCGCGTCGAGCGCGCCGATCCGGTGCGGCATGCCGCTGATGTAGGGATGCAGCGCGATCGCCATCACGCGCCCGGACTTGGCGCCCTCGCGATAGAGAACGTCGAAAGTACGGCAGATGATGTCGGTGAATTGCTCGGGCGTCGCCAGCATGCGCTCGTAGGCGGGCTTGTCGTTGCACTGCTGCGCATAGGGCACCGAGACGATGCGCCGGCCGTCGTCGAGCGTCATGAAATAGGGCTGGTCGTCGTTGCACCAGTCGCACACGTAGAGGCCGCCGTTGTCGACGAGATGGTCGAGCGTGTCCCAGGTCTCCTGCAGCCCCGCGCTCAGCCAGCCCTTCACGGGCGCGCCGCTCGCGCGCGCGATCGTCGCGAATGTGCGCTTGACGATCTGCGCCTCCTCGCCGGGCGGCGCCTCGTTGAGCCGGCGCGTGTTGCTCTCGTTGTGGCCCATCCACTCCCATTTGCGCTTGTTGCCCTCCTCAATGATGATCGGGTGGGCGGCGCACAGGTTGGCGTTGAGCGCGACGGTGCCGCGGATGCCGTAGCGGTCGAGCACCTCCATCAGCCGCCACACGCCGATGCGGTTGCCGTAGTCGCGGTCGGACCACATCACCACGTCGGGAATCTTGCCGCCCGGCCCGTAGCCGCCCGGGCGCTCCTGCAGCGAGAAGAACTCGATGTTGGGGATGACCCACAGCGCGACGCGCTCGCCGTTGGGCCAGCGCAGCGGCGGGCGGGCGATGATCGGCGAGTACTCGAACGGACCGTAGTCGCGCGGCTTCATTTTGGTTTTGCCTCAGCTCGCCTTGCGCACCGCCACCGTGCGGAGATGCGCCAGAACCTCGTCGAGCTTGATCACGTCCGCATATTTGTGATGCAGGTCGAACAGGTTGACCTTGTGCGACAGCTGGCTGCGGTCGAAGCAGCATTCCTCGACCAGCACGACGTGGAAGCCGTGCGAGTAGGCGTCGACCGCCGAGGCGCGCACGCAGCCCGAGGTGCTCTCGCCGCAGATGATGACGGTGCGGATGCCGAGCTGCGTGAGATGCGCGGCGAGCGGCGTGCCGTAGAAGATGCTGGCGCGCTGCTTGGTGATGACAACGTCGCCCGGCTGCGGCTTGAAATCGGAACGGATGGCGTAGAGCGCCGGATCGACCTGGACTTTGCGCCGCTTGGTCGCGGTCACCGACGCGGGCAGCAAGTCGGCACGCGTGTCCATGGTCGAGTAGAACACCGGCAGGCCGGCCGCGCGCGCGGCGGCGAACAACCGCTTGGTCGGCTCGATCGCGGCGTGCGCATGCTCGCCGCATGAGCTCGGATAGGTCCGCGCCAGCTCGACCACGGGCTTGGCGCCGCCCTGGTAGGAGAGCTCGTAGAGATCGATCGCGATCAGCGCCGGGGATGGGCCGACGAAGGTCTTGCGCTCATAATGCGTGTAGATCTCGAGCACGTCCTTGGGGACGATGTCCTTCCAGCAGTGGTCTTCGAAATCGCTCGCCATGTGATTGTGCCCGGTGCGCCCCGCGCGCGCGTCGCCCCGTGTCGAGGCAGCAAATTCCGTTCCACTTTTCATCTCAACCCTTGG
>CAVPGG010000143.1:0-11478 GCA_963703755.1 uncultured Pseudomonadota bacterium | reverse complement strand
CCGCGGCGTGACGCATCGCCAACCCGCACGTCGTCACGCTGGAGGATGGTAGCCGCTACAAGCGCGTCGACGCGGACCAACTCGGCTTCAAGCGCGAGGTCGACCCGATGGGCTTGCTCAATCCCGGCAAGATGCGCAGCTTCGTGCCGGCAGGCGAGTGCGTGTGATGACGGCGGTGCTTCCATTGCGCCCGGCCACCGACGCGCCGGCGCGCGCAGCGGCGCAATTGCCGCGCCGGCCGCTGCTGCGGCTCGACGCGATCGCGAAGACCTTCTCGACGGGCACGACAGCGCTGGCGAACATCGATCTCACCATCTATCCGGGCGAGTTCGTCAGCCTGCTCGGGCCCTCGGGCTGCGGCAAGTCGACCCTGCTCAAGCTGATCGCCGACCTCGCCAAGCCGTCCTCCGGCGCGATCGACTGGCCGCAATCGGCTTATGCGGCCGACGGCACCGCCGAGCCGGCCCTCGGCTTCGTGTTCCAGGAGCCAACGCTGCTGCCGTGGCGGACCGTGGCGGCCAATGTCCACCTGCCCTTGATGCTCGCCCACGTGGACCCGCAGGAGGCGGGCGAGCGCGTCCGCGAGGCACTGGCGCTCGTCGGCCTGTCGGCCTTCGCCGACCAATATCCGCGCCAGCTCTCGGGCGGGATGAAGATGCGCGTCTCGGTCGCGCGTGCGCTGGTAACAAGACCGGGCATTCTCCTGATGGACGAGCCTTTCGCGGCGCTCGACGAGATCACGCGGATGAAGCTCAACGACGAACTGCTCGATCTCTTCCGCCGGCGGAACCTGACGGTCATCTTCGTCACGCACAGCGTCTACGAGTTGGTCTATCTCTCGAGCCGGATCGTGCCGATGAGCGCGCGCCCGGGCCGGGTGACCGCCGACATTGCGATCGAGGCGGACTATCCGCGCGTCGAGGAGTTTCGGACCTCGCCGTTCTACAACGAGCGTTGCCGGCAAGTGTCGGCGGCGCTGCGCCAGGCCATGGCGGCAGGCGAGCCCGGTCGATGAGCCTCCTGCGCCATCTTGTGCCGACGCGCATACGCGCGCCGTTCGCGCGCTACAGCCATGCGGTAGAGGTGCCGGCCGGCGCCCGCTTGCTCATGTGCTCCGGGCAACTCGGCATAGCAGCGGACGACGCCATTCCCGACAGCGCCGAGGCGCAGGCGGTGCTTTGCTTCGAGGCGATCGGCGCCTGCCTTGCCGAGTCCGGCATGTCGTATGCCGACATCGTGCGGATCAACGCCTATGTCACCGATCGCGTGCATATGGCGCCCTACATGGCGGTGCGCGACCGCTATGTGGCGAGCCCGCCTCCGGCATCGACGCTGATGATCGTCACGGGCTTCACGCGGCCGGAGTTCAAGGTCGAGGTCGAGGCGATCGCCGCGAAGGTGTGAGAGGGCAGGGCCTATGGCCGTGGTTTCGCGATCGTGAGCGGCATGTGCCGGTTGACGTCCTTGTACAGCAGGTAGCGGAAGCGGCCCGGGCCGCCCGCGTAGCAGGCCTGCGGGCAGAACGCGCGCAGCCACATGAAATCGCCGGCCTCGACCTCGACCCAGTCGCGGTTGAGCCGGTACACGGCCTTGCCCTCGAGCACATAGAGGCCGTGCTCCATCACGTGCGTCTCCTCGAACGGGATGGTGCCGCCCGGCTCGAATGTCACGACCGCGATGTACATGTCGTGGCGCAGGTCGGCCGGATCCATGAAGCGCGTGTTGGCCCAGCGCCCCTCGGAGCCGGCGACCGGCACCGGCTTGATCACGTGCTCGCTGGTGACGTTGGCGGGCGGGGCGGCGATGCCCTCGGCCGGCTCATAGAGCTTGCGGATCCAATGGAAGCGCGCGGCCGTCGGCTGGTGGTTGCGCAGCGACCAGGCGCTCGATGCCGGCAGGTAGGCGAAGCCGCCAGGCCCCATGCTGTGCGTCTTGCCGTCGACCGTGAGATCGATCGCGCCGTCGACCACGAAGATCGCGCCCTCGGCCTGCGCGTCCGGCTCAGGCTTGTCGCTGCCGCCGCGCGGGCCAACCTCCATGATGTATTGCGAGAAGGTCTCGGCGAAGCCGGTCATCGGCCGGGCCAGGACCCACGCGCGGGTCTCGTCCCAGTGGGGAAAATAGCTCGTCACGATGTCGCGCATGACGCCGCGCGGGATCACGGCATAGGCCTCGGTAAAGACGGCGCGGCCCGTCATCAGCTCGTTCTGCACCGGCGGTCCGCCGCGCTGCGCGAAGTAAGAATTCGACGTCATGATCGTGCCGGGTCCCGGGCTCTCTCGACTTGCGACGCAAGATACATGAGGCCGTCCGAGTTCGAGCCAGAACTCCTCGAGGTTCTCGCCAGGTCCGGCCCGATCGAGGACCAGGAAGCGCTCGTCGTCGGCGCGGACCAGCAGCGGGTGATGCCAGACGTTGCGCGCATAGTTGACGCCCTGGCGCCCGGTCGCCGTGAACCCGCGGTAGCTCGCCGGCGCGCGCGGGTCGTCGCAGACAAGCACGAGCCAGGGCGCGTCCTGCAGCGGATAGAACAGCTGCGAGCCGAGCGGATGGCGCTCCATGAGCTTGACGGCGATCGGCGGCGGCCGCGCCTTGGCGGTGAACAGCGAAACATTGACGGCGCCGCCCTCGGCCCCGACATCGATCCGCGCCAGTCCGTTGACGCGTTCGGCGAAGCCCTGGTTGATGCCGATGCGCGGCGCGCCGTCGAGCTCGACGACATCGCCGAAGCGCGCAAACGCAGCCTTGGTCAGCGGTTCGATGGCGATCATGCGCGCGCATTCATCTGTGGCCCGCGTTGTCGGAGGGGCCATATCGGCACGTTCGTATCAGGTTAAAATGCTTCGCGAAATCCGGTCCAGCCCGTATGGTGCGGGCTGCCGGTTGGGTCCCGTGAGGCGGGGGATGGGCGGATGGGCCATCTATCGACGCATGTGCTCGACTTGGTGCAGGGCAAGCCGGCGGCCGATGTCGCCATCGAGCTGCACGTGCTCGGCCCCGACAATGCATGGCGTCCCGTGAAGCAGGCGCGCACCAATGCGGACGGCCGCACCGACCAGCCGCTGCTCGCCGGCACCGAGTTCAAGACCGGGACCTACATGCTGACGTTCCACATCGGCGACTATTTCGGCGCCCGCGGAGGCGCGCCCGCCGGACCGCCGTTCCTCGATCTCGTGCCGCTGCGCTTCACCATCACGGAGCCCGACGGCCACTACCACGTGCCGCTGCTCGCAACTCCGTGGAGCTATTCCACGTATCGGGGAAGCTGAGCCACATGGCCGAACCCAAGTATCCGCGCGACCTCGTCGGCTATGGCCGCACGCCCCCGCACCCGCATTGGCCGGGCGAGGCAAGGATCGCGGTGCAGTTCGTCATCAACTACGAGGAGGGCGGCGAGAACTCGATCCTGCATGGCGATGCCGCCTCCGAGGCCTTCTTGTCCGAGATCGTCGGCGCCGCGCCGTGGCCCGGCCAGCGCCACATGAACATGGAGAGCATTTACGAGTTCGGCAGCCGCGCCGGCTACTGGCGCCTGCACCGCGTGTTCACGCAACGCAAGATGCCGGTCACGGTCTTCGCCATCGCGACCGCCATGGCGCGCAATCCCGAGATTGTCGCGTCGATGAACGAGGCCGGCTGGGAGATCGCGTCGCATGGGCTCAAGTGGATCGAGTACAAGGATTTCGCCAAGGTCGACGAGGCCGCGCATATGCACGAGGCGATCCGCATCCATACGCAAGTCGCCGGCGCCCGGCCCCTTGGCTTCTACCAGGGGCGCTGCTCGGTCAACTCGCTCGACACCGCGATGGAGGAGCAAGGCTTCCTCTATTTGGCCGACAGCTACGCGGACGAGCTGCCCTATTGGGTCGACGGCCCGCACGGGCCGCAGCTCATCGTGCCCTATACGCTCGACGCCAACGACATGCGCTTCGCGACGCCACAGGGGTTCAACTCGGGCGACCAGTTCTTCGCCTATCTCAAGGACAGCTTCGACGTGCTCTATGCCGAGGGCGCGACCGCGCCGAAGATGATGTCGGTCGGTCTGCATTGCCGCCTCGTCGGCCGACCGGGCCGCGCCGCCGCGCTCACGCGCTTTCTCGATTACGTGCAGGAGCATGAGAAGGTGTGGGTCGCGACCCGCCTCGACATCGCGCGGCATTGGATCGGGACGCACCCGCCCAAAGGCGGCTACGTGCCGAGCCGCATGCCGCGCGCGCTGTTCATGCAATGCTTCGGCGACCTGTTCGAGCACACGCCGCAGATCGCCGAGCGCGCCCATCGGGCCGGGCTCACGGCGGCCAACGACGGCGTCGACGGCCTGCATGCCGCGCTCATGCGGCAGGTGCAAGCGATGAGTCGCGACGAAAAGCTCGCCCTGATCAAGGCGCATCCCGAGCTGGCCGGGCGCGAGGCGAGCGCCGGCACGCTCACGGCCGCCTCGACCGGCGAGCAGGGGCGCCTCGGCTTCAATGCGCTCACGCGCGCCGAGCTCGACCGCGTGAGCGACATCAACCGCCGCTACCGGGAGAAGTTCGGCTTCCCGGTGATCGTCGCGCTCGCCCGCCATGCGAGCCGCGACACGGTGATCGCCGAGATGGAGCGGCGGATCGGCAACGACGCAGACACCGAGGTCGCCAACGCGCTCGAGCAGATCGGCCACATCGCGCGCGCTCGCCTTACCCGCAAGCTTGGCGCGCTTTGACACGGGTTCGGCGCTGCACGCATAATCCTCTGCCGGGATACGCGAGTGATCGCACATGAATGAAATCGCCGCACCGCGGCTGCGGATCGGCATCGATACCGGCGGCACCTTCACGGACATCGTCGCGGTTGACGGCCGCTCGGGCGACGTGCGGGTCACCAAGGTCGCGAGCACGCCCGCCAATCCGGCGATCGGCCTCAAGCGCGGCGTCGAGGCGATCTTGGCGCAGGCCGGCTGCTCGATCGATGACGTCGCCGGCCTTGCGCACGGCACCACGGTCGCGACCAACGCGCTGCTGCAGGGCGCGATCAACTCGCTCGGCCTGATCGTCACCGAGGGCTTCCGCCACATCCTCGAGATCGCGCGCCAGTCGGTGCCGGACGGCTACGGCAATTCCTACTTCTGGGTGAAGCCGGACCGCATCGTGCCGGTGCGGCGCGTGCGCGAGGTCGGCGGCCGGCTCGATTTCCGCGGCCGCGAGCTGCGCCCGCTCGACGAGGCGAGCGTGCGCGCCGCCGCGCATTTCTTCCGTGCGCAGCAGCTCGGCGCGGTCGGCATCTGCTTGATTCACTCCTACGCCAATCCGGCGCATGAGCGCCGCGTCGCCGAGATCGTGGCGCAGGAATATCCCGACTGCGTGCTGTCGCTTTCGTGCGACGTGCTGCCCGAGTATCGCGAGTACGAGCGCGCCGTCACGACGCTGGTCGACGCCTTCGTCAAGCCGCACATGGGTCGCTACCTGCGCCGCATCGCGGACGAGCTCGGCGAGGGGCTGCGGGCAACGCCATTCCTGGTGATGCAGTCGAGCGGCGGCGTCGCGAGCGCCGACCAGGTGATGCGCAAGCCGATCACCACGGCGCTGTCGGGACCGGCCGCCGGCGCGCTCGGCAGCGCCGTGATCGCCGAGATCGCGGGTTTTCCGGATCTGGTCACGCTCGACGCCGGCGGCACCTCGACTGATCTCTGCCTGATCGAGGGCGGCCGCCCGCACGTCACCAATGGCGGCGCGGTCGGCCCGTTCCCGGTGCGCATCCCGATGATCGACATCGAGACCATCGGCACCGGCGGCGGCTCGATCGCCTGGATCACGCGCGAGGGTCACCTCAAGGTCGGCCCGCGCAGCGCCGGCGCCGACCCCGGCCCGATGTGCTATCCCGAGGGCGGCGATGAGCCGACCATCACGGACGCCAACCTCGTCCTCGGCCGGCTTCCGCCGGCGCTGATCGGCGGCGGCATCCGGCTCGACGCCGCGCGGGCGCGCGCCGGCCTCGCGGCACTGGCGGCGCGACTGCCGGGCAACATGAGCGCCGAGCAGCTCGCCGAGGGCATCATCGAGATCGCCAACTGGAATCAGGCGAACGCGATCCGCCAGATGACCATCCAGCGCGGCATCGATCCGCGTCGGCTGGCGCTGCTCTCCTTCGGCGGCTCCGGCCCGGCGCAGTCGCCGGCCGTGATGGAGCTGATCGGCATGATGGCGTGTATCGTGCCGCCCAATCCCGGCAACCTCTCGGCCTTCGGCCTGCTCGCGGTCGACTGGCGCACCGATCATGTGCTGACCAAGGTCACGCACGAGAGCGGCGTTGATCTCGCGGCGCTCGCGGCGATCTACGCAGGTTTGGAGCGCGAGGCGAGCGAGACGCTGGCGCACGACGGCATCGCGCCCGCCCGCATGCGGCTCGTGCGCGAGGCGGACATCCGTTATGCCGGTCAGTCCATGGAGGTGCGCGTCACGGCGCCCGGCGGCACGATCGAGGCGAACTTCGTCGCCGCCCTGATCGAGGCCTTCCACGCGGCGCATCATAAGACCTTCGGTTACAACTATGCGGGCAGCCAGAAGGTCGAGCTGGTGAACTACTGCGTCTCGGGCTTCGGGCTCATCGAGCGGCCGAGCATCGCGAAGCTGGAGTCGAGCACCGCGCAACCCGTTGCGGAGACGCGTCAGGTCTACTTCGGCGGGGCCTTCCGCGACACCCCCATATATCAGCGCACCACGCTCGGGCCCGGCCTGCGCCTCGATGGCCCGCTGGTGGTCGAGGAGTTCGGCTCGACGACCGTCGTGTTTCCCGGCCAGACGCTGACGGTCGACCCGCACGGGATCATGCTGGTGCGGCGGGACGGGGAGGGCGCGCCATGAACGTGCGCAGCCGTCCGCAGGAGGCCGCGCTCGCCGACGCGCAGGTCGATCCGATCGTGCTGCAGATCGTTGAGGGCACGCTCAACTCGATCGAGGCCGAGATCGAGTACGCGATCGAGCGCACGGCGCGCAGCCCGATGATCCGCGAGGCACACGACTACCGCGTCGGCCTGTTCGACCGCCATTGCCGCAAGCTCACCGGCCGCTCGTATTCGGCGATGCCCAACGCGGTGGTGCGCGATTTTCCGATAGAGACCATGCGGCCGGGCGACGTCTTCCTCATGAACGACACTTATCTCTCGGAAGGCTCGATCGGCCATCTGCCTGATCTCTGCAGCACCGTGCCGGTCTTCCATGACGGCAAGGTGGTGGCCTTCATCCAGGCGTTCGGGCATCACGACGACATCGGCGGCCGCGTGCCGGGCTCGATGCCGGGCACGGCCGCGACCGTGTTCGAGGAAGGCCTCGCGATCCCGCCGATCAAACTGTACGACGCGGGCGTGCGCAACGAGGCGGTGTTCACCATCATCCGCCGCAACACGCGCGTGCCCGACATGCTCGCGGCCGATCTCGACAGCGAGGTGCAGGCCTGCCTGATGGGCGCGCGCCGCATGGCCGAGCTGTTCGAGCGCTTCGGCGCCGCGACCGTCGAGGCCTGCTTCCAGGCGATCCTCGACAAGTGCCGCCCGACACTTCCAGCGCGAGCTCTTGCCGAAGATCGCCGACGGCGACATACGCTGGGAGGACTACGTCGAGCACGACGGCATCGACGATCCCAAGCTGCACAAGCTTGCGCATCAAAATGACCAAGGAGGGCGAGCGCATCACGCTCGACTTCACCGGCGCCGATCCGCAGGCGAACGGACCGATCAACTGGCCGCGCCGACTACGCGGACGGCGCGTTCCTGATCAAATGGATCGCGCCGATCCTGCGCAACCTCGCCGACACGCCCGAGCGCGCCGCCGAGACTCGACGTCAACGAGGGCGTGTGCGAGGTCTTCGACATCGTCTTCCCGCCCAAGGGCACGCTGCTCACGCCCGAGTGGCCCGCCGCCACCAATGCGCGTTCGTTCGTGCTGCTGCGCTGCCTCGGCCTGCTCGCCGGCGTGGTCGCGCAGGCGGTCGACGGCCGCATGCCGGCCGACCAGGAGACGATCCGCTACACCGGCTTCTACGGCACCGATCTTGACGGCAAGCCTTTCCTGTGCGCGAGGTGCTCGGCGGCGGTTCGGCGGGCGCTACTACGCCGACGGCAACGACGCGATCCACATCGTGCCGACTCGCGCAACCAGCCGGCCGAGTTCACCGAGACGCGCTTTCCGCTGATCGTCGAGAAGCTCGCGCTGCGCACGGACTCCGGCGGCGCCGGCGCATGCCGCGGCGGGCTCGGCTATGAGAAGCACTATCGCGCGCTGGTCGATTGCCGCACCATCGTGACGGCCGACCGCGTGCGACTTGGCTGCTACGGCGTCAACGGCGGCAAGGCCGGCCAGCCGTTCTGCGTGACCATCGACATCGCGGGCAGCCCGCGCGACCTCGGCGGCCTCGTCGACGGCGAGCCGGTGCTCGCCGGGCAGATCGTGCGCGTGGTCACGACCGGCGGCGGCGGATGGGGCGATCCGCTCACCCGCGAGCCCGAGCTGGTCGCGCGCGACGTGGTCGACGGCAAGGTGTCGATTGCGGCGGCGCGCGAGGAGTATGGCGTTGTGCTCGTGGCCGAGGATGACGGCGGGTATGGGATTGATGACGCTGTGACAGATCAGCTGAGGAAAACATTGCGCGATCGGCGCACCGCGCCGCTGCCGGCGATTGATCGCGGCGCCGGACATGAAAAGATGCTGCGCGGCGAGATCAAGCCGTGGAAGAGATCGGTATAGGCACTGCGGTCGCGCTCCTTCTCCCCGCAAGCGGGGAGAAGGAGCGCCGACGTTGTGCTCACCTTACACTTGCAAATAGGAAACACGCATGGCCATCGAGGTTGCCAAGATCGAGATCAAGTCGGTGCAGGACGCGTCCGGGCTCGACGCGTGCATCGCGGCCGGACAGTTCACCGCCGACCAGGTGATCGCCGTGATCGGCAAGACCGAGGGCAATGGCGGCGTCAATGATTTCACCCGCATCCTGTCAGACCAGGCTTATCGCGCCGTGCTGCGCAGGCGCGGCACGCGCGGCGAGCGCGAGGTCGCCGCCATCCCGATGGTGTGGTCGGGCGGCTGCGACGGCGTGATCACGCCGCACGCGACCGTGTTTGCGCGCAACGACAAGGCCGGGCCGGCATCGCAATCGCGTCTCGCCATCGGCACCACCATGAGCGTCGAGCTTTTCCCCGAGGACATCGGCCGCCCAGCGATGGTCGCGAAGGTTGCCGATGCGGTGCGGGCGGCGATGAAGGACGCCGGCATCGCCGACCCGAAGGACGTGCACTACGTGCAGACCAAGACGCCGCTGCTCACCATCGAGATGGTGCGCGACGCCGAGAAGCGCGGCCATGACGTCGCGTGCGAGGTTCACGAATTCGATGGGCGTCTCCAACGGCACCACGGCGCTCGGCATCGGCGTCGCGCTCGGCGAGATCGCGATGCCCAAGGCCGAGCAGATCTGCCGCGAGCTCGACATCTATTCGTCGGTCGCCTCGTGCTCGTCGGGCGTCGAGCTCACCCAGGCGCAGATCGTGCTGCTCGGCAACAAGCCGGGCGCGGGCGGCCGCTTCCGCATCGGCCACGCTGTCATGCGCGACGCGCTCGACATCGACGGCGTCTACAATTCGATCCGCAATGCGGGCCTCGACCTGCCGGAGCGGCCGCGCGCCGCGGACCTGAAAGGCCGCGTGGTCAACTGCTTCATGAAATGCGAGGCTGACCGCACCGGCGTGCTGCGCGGCCGCCGGCAGATCATGCTCGACGACTCCGACGTGCCCTGGCATCGCCACGCCAAGGCCGCTGTCGGTGGAGTTGCAGCGGCCGCGATCGGCGACCCTGCGGTGTTCGTCTCGGTCGACGCCATGCACCAGGGCCCGCAAGGCGGCGGACCCTGCATCGCCATCATCGATGCCGGAGAATGAGGCAGGCGGCACGAAGCTTGCTTAAATCAAGGCCTATGGCGCCGCGTGAGATGCGCCGGGCAGGACACAAAAACAGCAACGCAGACAAGGGGGTTAGCGACATGAAGAGGCTCGGAGTGATGACCAGGCGCGCCTTCGCGGGCACGCTTGCCGCAACGGCAATCGCACGCCGCGCCGCGCGCGCGGAGGGGCCCGACAAGGTCAAGGTCGGCATGTTCCCGGTGAGCTCGGCGCTGCCGTTCTACGTCGCCCTCGATCTCGGCTACTTCAAGGAGCTCAACATCGAGCCCGAGGTGACGCGCCTGATGGGCGGCCCGCCCAATGTGGCGGCGCTGATCACCAACCAGATCGAAGTGTCGGCCGTGCTGGTCACCCTCGAGGGCCTCAATGCCAACATCAAGAAGCCGGGCGTTGCGATGTACGTCTCGATGAACTCGCAGAACGCCAAGTACAAGATGGAGCAGTTCGTCGCCGGCGCGAAGTCGGGCATCAAGACGCTCGCCGATTTCAAGGGCAAGAAATTGATGTGCTCGCCCGGGCCCGCCAACCTCAATACCGCCAAGGCCGTGCTCGCCAAGGTCGGCCTCAAGGATGGCGACTTCACCATCGACCAGCTCGACCAGGGCCAGCACGTCAACGCCATCAAGGCCGGAACTTTCGACGGCGGCTATACGCTCGAGCCGAGCGCCAGCATCATCGCCAAGATCGGCGCCGGCTACACGGTCGAGGCCGGCGTCATCGCCAAATACATTCTCGGCAACGTCAATGCCGAGGCCTATGCGGCCGGCTGCGCCTTCACGACCGATTTCATCAAGGGCCGGCCCGACGTGGCCAAGCGCTTCGCCGCCGCGTTCTCCAAGGCGATCGATTATATCCGCGCAAATCCGGGCCCGGCGCACAAGCACCTCGCCAAGAACACGCTCACGCCCGATGACCTCGTCGACGTGGTCTCGCTGCTCGGCTACACCATGACCAAGGACATGAACCCGACGCAGCGGAAGCAACTGCAGCAGTTCGCCGACTTCGGCGTCGAGATCGGCGTGGTGCCGAAGAAGATCACCATCGCCGAGTTCACGGTCTCGCTCTGAGCGGCCGCATGAGTGCGCTCGCCGCCGCAAAGCCTGCCGTCGCCAGCGCGATCACGCCGGCGGCGCTGCGGCGGCCGCACGTCACCATCCGCGGCCTCTCCAAGCGCTTCGGCAAGGCCGTGATCTACGACAAGTTCGATCTCGATCTGCCGCGCGGCGAGCTCATCTCGGTGTTCGGGCCGAACGGCTGCGGCAAGAGCACTTTGATCAACATGATCGCCGGCCTGATCCCGCCGGATGCCGGCGAGATCCTGTTCGACGGCATGCGGCTCAACGAGATCAAGTTCGGCTACGTCTTCCAGAACTACCGCGAGGCGCTGTTTCCCTGGCTGCGCGCCTTCGACAACATCGCGTACCCGCTCAAGATGATGAAGGTGCCGCTCGCCGAGCGGCGCGCGCGCACCGAGCGCCTGGTGGCGCGCCTCGGCGTGAAGATCGACCTCAATCTCTACCCCTACCAGATGTCCGGCGGCCAGCAGCAGCTCGTCT
>CAVPGG010000142.1:0-8288 GCA_963703755.1 uncultured Pseudomonadota bacterium | reverse complement strand
CTCGCCGGCGGCCCCCGATCGAGGTCGGCAGGCGCGCCGGAATCGTCTGTTGCTCAACGCGGCCGCACGAAATTCGGGCAACGCGTCGCAGGGCAGCCGATCGACACCGCCGCCACACCTTCGCTATTAAGACATGATCAACCATCCGCCACGCATCGTGTTCGAATCGATCGCCGTTTCGGCCGTCAGCCATGAGGGCCCAGGAACTGCGTCTGCATGATCAGAACCTCACGCGTTGCCATCGGCGCGGTCGCGGCGACCGGCCGAAAGATCGTCAGCGGCCTCGGCCTCGCCGCCCTGCTCGCGGTGCTCGGCGCCTGCGCGGCCGGCAACGCCAACTCGAATCTCACGGATGTTCGCCGCGACCTCGACCAACGCCGCCGCGACGCGCGCTGCACCGGCGCAGACCGCGGCGGCCGCGCCCGCCCAGCCGGCGGCAGCCGCGCCCGCGGGGCTCGCCAGCGCCCCTCACCGCGACCGAGATCAACGAGAAATGCTGGATGCGCACCGAGAAGTTCAAGGCCGGCGACATCGACAAGCGCATCAAGCTGGTCGACAAGTGCGTGGCCGAGATGACGAAGGCGCAGGGTGGAGTCTGAGCAATACGCATCGTACCGCTGATCGGAACCGCACCTAGCCACTTTTTTCTTTTTGCGCCTGGACCTTCCCTGGCATTCCTGTTAAGATGGCAGGGTCCACCAGTCACAGGACGATATGCAAAAGCGCAAATTCTTTTCGCCGACGCCGGGACGCAAGCAGCCTCTCACAAAGATGCGCCGCGTCCGTATGCGAACGACCTCCAGCGGAAGACCCGCCACTCGGTCTTTTTCACGGGAGGTCCGGCTGGAAACGCAGGATGCGTTCAACTTCCTTCAGCGAATTGAACCAAACTCCGTTGATCTCATCGTGTCTTCTCCGCCCTATTGCATGGGAAAAGAATATGACACCTCCCTTGATCTCGACGATTTTATCAGCGCTCACAAAAAATTGGCTCCTCTGTTGATTCGAGCCTTACGCGCCGGCGGAAGCCTGTGCTGGCAAGTGGGCCACCACGTTAAGGACGGCATCGTTACTCCATTGGACGCATTGGTTTATCCAATCTTCGCAAGTAAGCAGCTTTTGTTGCGGAATCGGATTGTGTGGACGTTTGGCCACGGGGCTCACGCCAAGCGGCGGTTCAGTGGTCGGCATGAAACAATCTTGTGGTTTACCAAAGGGCGACGATACCAATTCAACCTCGACGCGGTGCGCGTGCCTCAGAAATACCCCGGCAAGCGACACTACAAGGGCCCGAAAAAAGGTCAACTCAGCGGAAATCCCAAGGGAAAAAATCCCTCTGACGTTTGGGCGATTCCAAATGTAAAATCACGTCACGTTGAGAAGACGGCTCACCCGTGTCAGTTTCCGGTTGCATTGGTACAACGGCTCATAAGAGGTCTCGTTAAACCGGGAGGCTTAATAGTCGATCCCTTCATGGGATCTGGCTCGTGAGCGGTCGCTGCGCTACTTGAGGGTTGCGCGTTCGTCGGATGTGACGTCAAAAGGCAATACGTTTCAATCGCTCAAAAACGCCTGGAGCAAATCAGACGCGGTCGCCAAATTTTCCGACCGCTAGAACGGCCAATCTTTGAACCAACAGGAAACGAGGCCGTTGCGGAACGTCCTTCCCACTTCAGGGGGTGAGCCGTGGCGAAGCGTGTAATTCAGAAGGATAAGAAATCGGGAGCGAACAGGCAGTCGCTCACAGTGGCTGCTACGAGGATTTTTCAGTCTGAATATGAACTGTTTTCATTTAAAATGAAGGCCTCATTAGCATGGGAAATGTTCTCTATAAGTCGCAAGGAACCCGATAGCAACAAGGGTTATCAGCGTTTCTTATCACCAGCAAGAGTAGCGGCGGTCTCAAAATATATTATCAAGGGAAACCCCATTCCGGTTAGCGTCCTAGTCTCTGTCGATCACGGGAAATATAATTCTAAAAAGGGAACGTTTACAATTCCCAAGGGTAGGGACATCGGGTGGATAATCGATGGCCAACACCGAATGGCAGGTGCGGCGGAGGCCGCTGAACAAGGCCACGACATTGAGCTAGCAATCATGGCATTCGTTGAATTAGACGAACGTCACCAGATACAACAATTTGTAACAATTAACGACGAGGCCAAGGGCGTTCCTCGGTCTCTTCTTCTAAACCTGTTGAAACAAATACCCGATAAGACACTTCAAGAACAAGCAAATGAGAGAGCTGTGGACGTCGCCAAGCAGCTGAACGGGGACCCACATTCAGTCTTCTTTCAGCGCATCGCGTCGATTAGCGCCCCCAGAAGTGGACAGATTCTCGGACGTAAACTTTTCACGCAAGATCTCACCTCTGGTCCATCCGGATAAGGGGTTATTGCGAATATATCCCCTAAATGATCAATTGGGAATTATCGGAAATTACTACGGCGCATTTCGTGATATTTTTCCCGCGGCTTTTAGAAAGAGCAATAGCATATTTTTTAAAACGATTGGTTTCGGAGCGCTTTTTAACGCGTTTGATGAAATATTCACGCGCGTTTTATCTGAGCATGGAACATTCCGCATTTCTGATATCAAAAAGACCGTGAGTTTGATATCAGACTACGAAATCGAAGAGTGGGAAGAGTATGGAACTGGCAATAAGGCTGAGCAGATGGCCTCACAAGATCTTCTAGCGGCTCTTCGGAAAGCACTGAAGGCGGTATCCAAGAAGGAAACCGCCGGGACAATTTCCTTGTAAAAGCTGCCATGACGTGGGCTCATCGAGCGGATAACATTCGGCAGCGCGATTGGGATGATTTACTCAATCTCTGGGCCGAATTCGGTGACGGATTTGATACAGCGGACTACATGGGGACCTCACTTGAGGCAGTGGTCGAGTCCGTCTTATCTCCGTTATCGATTTCAGGTAATCAATTTGAGATTATCGAACTCGATCAAAGAGGGCCGTTTCTGAGGGAGCTGGTTTTTACCAATTTAAAGGCCAACCATGCAGTGATTTCGGCAGCACTCAGAATCGGCGGAGGGCGCCCAACGTGGGGAGCTACTGACGCGTATCATGCGTCGATGTTGATAATGCGATCAATCCTGGCTGCGTTTGGCGTCTTTATCTGTCGTATCCACGAACGAAACGTTCTGGTGGACGCATTCCCTTGGTTGGGGCGAGTAGATGAACGCAAAAAATTTGCGAAGAAACATCGCAACTGGAAGCGTAGCGCGAGCGTAATATCAAGTATCGCCAGAGACTTTACTCAGACCGACTTGTTTGTAGTGTTTAAACGTGTGCTGAATATATCAGTCGTGCCGACACGAATATGGCCAGAAGTCGTCGTAAAGAACATAATTGCAACGGATAAGACGCATTTCTCGGCGGCGCGGAATAAGTTGATCTACAGTTCGCGATTTTGGTTCAATCATGATGACCTGCTCGGCGAATGCCTTTCGTTAGCTTGGCGGGATCAAATAGTCAAAAGCATGTCCGCGTACATCTTTTCGAAGACAGAAGACTCGACTGAGGTTGATTGCTATTGCGACTGTTGGGTTCTTTTCCTTCTAAATTATAGACTTCAACAGGGTATCTTTGGTGCGATCTCAGATTCGATTGGATTAATGTCGTATGTAGAGGAGCGACGACCCGAGTGCTTTCTTATTGAAAAGCAATTTCATGACACATTCTAGCGCGCACGCGCGACCTGTCGAATCCGGGACACCATGACATCGACCGCTCCGAGCTTGGCTGGTAAAGACGGCGGTTGGCTGGGTAACCGATGAAGTTGGAGTTTGATGAATCCCAGACATCTTACACAAGCCCGTCACAGAGCGCCCGGGCCTGGACGGAACAATGGGTCAGCCGTTGGGTGTTCTGCCCCAATTGCGGAAACCGGAACATCACTCAGTATCCGGCAAATCGGCCCGTCGCAGATTTCTTCTGCAAGGATTGCAGAGAGGAATACGAGCTCAAGAGTTAGAAGAGAAAATTCGGGACAAAGGTATTGGACGGCGCATATGGCACGATGTGCGATCGCCTAGCAGGGACGAATAACCCGAATCTCCTGCTCTTGAACTACGATCTCAAGCAGTTCGGCGTGACAAATCTCTTTGTCGTTCCGAAGCATTTTTTCGTACGTGAGATCATCGAGAGACGGAAGCCGCTTGCTGAAACCGCGCGACGAGCGGATTGGATCGGATGCAACATATTGCTCAATCAGATTCCCGAATCGGGCAAGATTTTCATAGTTCGGGATGGCCGGCCCCAGTCCAGAGATACCGTCATTGAGCAATGGCAAAAGACGATTTTTCTTCGCGATGAATCGGTCGAGGCTCGCGGCTGGCTGATCGAGGTCATGAAGTGCGTCGAACTCCTCGGAAAGCGCGAATTCGATCTCGACAGCGTCTATTCCTTTGAGGGCAAGCTCAGCCAAATCTATCCGCAAAACATGCACGTGCGTCAGAAGATTCGTCAACAACTTCAGGTCCTACGCGATCGCGGATACCTGGACTTTGTCTCTCGCGGATATTACCGTCTGCGCTGAGATATGATGTCGTGCACATCATTCCTGGCGGGGAAAAAAGCTATGGGATGGTTTCGCAATTTCTATGAATGCGCCGATTGCGGCCACAAATGGGTCAACGTCTGGTCGGCGACCTGTGATGACGACTGCCCGAGCTGCGGCGCTCGTCACATGTCGCCTTACAAGAGTACGGACGCCCCGAACCCAAGGAGATCGACCGCAACCACCCGCGCCCCGTCTCCAGGGGCTGCGACGGATGCCGAACTCGACGGTACTGTTCGAGAACCATTACATATGCGAACGCTGCGACGGAACTTGGACCGATGTCTGGTCGGCCATGTGCGACGACGACTGTCCGCATTGCGGCGCACGCCACATGTCCCCGTTCAAGAGCGAGGAGCTGACCGACGCACAGGATTGAGCGCCGACACGTTTCCGGCGCGAGGGGCGTCGACTGACCACCCGTCACCGTCAGGCTCCGTCTCCCACTGGATTCTGGGGCCCCCTTCCATGCTATTGTCCGCGCGCCCGACTGAGACGAGGGAGAGGAGGACGCCATGGCCAACCGTGAGCAGAAGAAGAGCCGCGAGAAGAAGAAGCCGAAGGCCGACAAGAACAAGAAGCCGAAGCACCTGCCGTTCGGCGGGCAAATGGTGCCCGGCCAGAGCCAGGACCATCCGGAATTCAACCTGCCGAAGAAGCCCTGACGCGCCGCGTCGTCGGGCCGGCGGGACACCGCTGCCAGGCGGTGGGCAGCGTCGATTCGGCCGGGTCTGCCGATCGCATTCCGGTCGGGACGGGCGAAAGCGCGGTCTTGGCGGCCCGAGCCGGGCACGCCGGGCTCAAGCGGCCGCCCCGCCCTCGGCCGGCGCGGTTCCCGCCGCCATGATGCCGCCCTGACGGCGCGCATGATGCAGGCCTGCGCCTGCCAATCCGGAAACCAGCATGATGCCTCGTTCGACCGGCGCCGCCGGCGCCCTCCTGATCGCCGCCCTGCTCGCCCCGGCCGCCGCCCGGGCGCAGGCGCAGCCGAATCTCGCGCCCGACGAGCAGATCGCCCCGCGCCAGGTGCAGACCGTGCCGGCCGCCAAACCGAAGGCCAAGCCCAAGCCGCGCGCCGTGCAGCCGGCCGACAATCCGGCAGACGCTCCGGCCGCGCCGGCCGCACCGGCCGCCGCCGCGGCGCCCACCATGGTCCCGGCGCCGCCACCCAAGCCGCGCAAACCCGCGACCCCCGCCAACGTGGTCGCCTGCAGCGGCCTGTTCGCCAGGGATTCGAGCCACGTGAAGCTCGCCGAGTTCTTCCAGACCGGCAACATCGAGTACGGCAAGGTGTCGGGCTCCGGCAACAGCGAGCTCGGCGCCACCATCCTGTTCCCGAAGGACCCCAAGCGCCGGCTCGAGGTGCTGTGGCAGAACGAGGCGACCCGCAGCGGCACCTCGCTGATCGTCATCACGCGGCAGTCGCAGTGGAAGGGGCCGAAGGGCCTCCACCTCGGCCTCGCGATCGCGGCGCTGGAGAAGGTCAACGGCAAGCCATTCCGGCTCGCCGGCTTCGACCAGCCGGACGGCGCCCGCGTCATCGACTGGATGGGCGGCGCGCTCGCCAATCTTCCCGGCGGCTGCCAGGCCGGCATCAAGCTTGATCCCGACCGCAAGGCCGCCGCCGACCTGCTGACCGCGGCCGCCGGCAAGGAGTTCCTCTCGGACAGTCCGGCGGTCCGCGCGGTGAAGCCGACGGTGAGCGAGATCGTGCTCGGGTATCCGTAGATAGGGACGGGCACTGAGCTTGCGCTCCCTCTCCCCGCTTCGTCAGCGGGGAGAGGGTTGGGGTGAGGGGCGCTGAGACGCAGCAAGACACGTGGTTGGCAGCGACTCGCGGAGACGCCCCCTCACCCCGACCCTCTCCCCGCGCGCGGGGAGAGGGGGCGCGGGCGCTGAGTGCGCGGCTTTCCTACGCGGCCTTTTCCTTCTCGCGCACGGACTGCATGACGTTCTCGGCCATCTGGCGCGGGATGCGCAGATAGTCCTTCATGAGCTGGGCCGGCTCGCCGACATTGTCGCGGCGGTGGCGGACGCGCAGGCGCAGGATCGCCGAGAAGGCGTCGAGGTTGAGCGCGGCGGCGCGGCAGATCAGCATCAACGGCTCCTCGCCGGGGCCGAACAGGTTGCGCACGATGGTCTCGCCGCGCAGGCCGAGGCGCGTCGAGAGAAAGACCGCGAGATCGATCGGCTCGTCGGCATCGGCGAGCTCGACCACCGCCTCGCTCAGCGACAGGTTGCCGCGCGCGATCTGCTCGTTGAGGATCGCGATCGGCCGCGAGCGGCTCACCGCGGCGCGCAGCCGGTCGGCGAGCAGGCGGCGCGCATCGCCGATCAGGCGGTGCGCCGAGTTGGTCTCGACCGCCGCATTGGCCTCCTCGATCTTGCTCGCGATCGAGTTCGCCAGCACGGGCAAGAGGTCGGTCGCGACCCGCTCGGGCAGGTCGCGCCGCATCACCAGGCGGTTGAGGATGGTCTCGCACGACGAGGCACGCGCCGCGAGCCCATCGAAGCCGGCCTCGGAGAAGCGCGCGCCCTCGTTGGCCGTGACGGCGCCGGCCACCGCGTCGTCGCCGCGCTCGACCAGGATGTCGGTGACGCATTCGGACAGCTCCAGGCGGCGCGCGATGGCGAGCAGGTGCTCCTGGCTCTGCTCGCGCGCGATCGGCGCCAGATCGTCGTCGCCGAGCGCGGGCGAGCGCATCAGCACCGGCTGGGCGACCTCGATCGCGTCACGGGCGAGCCGGCGCAGCGTGCGGTAGGGCGCGTCGTCGAGATCGGCGATGCGCTCGGCGAGCTCGCGCCGCGCCAGCGGCTCGACCTCGGTCAGGACCGTATCCATGATTTCGTCGAACAGGTTGATCTCGTTGGCGGTGCGGGTTGGCGCCGCAAAGAAGGTGGTCGTGATCGCGCGCATCAGCTCGTGGCGGCGGCCGGGCGACGGCTCGCGCGCCAGCTGCTTGAGCGTCTCGAAGGATACGGACATCGCTCTCCTCGTCCAGCGCCGCGAGCATGCGGCAAAATCGCGGGGATTCCGCTAAAACGATCGATAAAAAATGGTTGCCGCGGGTTAACGATGATGGCGCACGCTACCCTCCCGCCCGTTGGCGGGGAGGGTCGGCCGCCGTCGCGCCGCGACGGCGGACGGGGTGGGGGACTAAGCTTGTTCCGAATTCGCTGTGATCCGAACAACACTCGCTCCGAGCAAGCGGCGCCCCCGCCCCTGACCCCTCGCCACCACTCGCTTCGCTCGCGGGGGGAGGGGAACCGAGAGTCAGCGCGCGATCTCCTCGACCACGATCCGGTTCTCTGGCCGCACCACCAGCACCTTGCCGGGGAGCGTCACGTATTTGGTGTCGCGCAGGTCCGGCACCTGGCGCAGGACATCGGTCGGCCAGGCGCGCACGTCGGCGCTCACGGGCAGGTCGGTGGTGGGGCCGGCATAAGGCACGGCGGACGCCGCCGGCGCGCCCGACGCCAGCACGCGATCGAGGATCAGCTTGCGCTGCGCCTCGGTGAGCGCGGGGCCGCGCGCCATGATCGGCAGGTTGTCGAGCCGCGTATTGTTGGCGGAGAATTTGGACGGCGTCGTGGAGGTATCGGACGGCGCGTTGGGCACGTTGAGCCTACCGTCGACGAAGGCGGCCTGCGCGGGCGCCGGCGCCTGCTTGGCCGACGGCTCCTCGATACCGTCGTGGCCCGGCACCTTGGGCG
>CAVPGG010000141.1:0-24191 GCA_963703755.1 uncultured Pseudomonadota bacterium | reverse complement strand
TCTCGGCGCGCGGGCCGGGCTGGGTCGGCGCCAGGCGTCCGATCGCGACGGACACCACGAGCCCGAGCACGATCGGCAGGTGGGTGGCCAGACGTGACCAGGTCACCTCGCCGTCGAGCAAGTCAAATACCGACGACACGGCCAGAACGAGCACGAACGCGGTCAGCACCGGTATCTGACCGGCAGCTCGCCTGCCGTTCCAGACGATGGTGACCAGGGCGATACCGAAGGCGATGTTGAACGCCGCCTCTTCGTGGTTCATGTGTGCGCTGTCCGGCATCGCCGGGGACATGCCCAGCGGGCTGACCAAGCTGACCAGGCCGATGGACAACTGGACACGCCCATCGCGAAACCCAGCCAGTCGCGCCAGAAATAGAGGAGCAGCGCGACCGCAGTGCCAAAATGCATCACGACGAGGAAGGGCAGGAACTCGGGTGAGCGCAGGTCGACATTCATGCTCAGGATCGCCGGCACGATCACGGCGTGGCCCAGGCTGCTGATCGGGAAAAGCTCGGTCACGCCTTGCAGGATCGCGAGTTCGATGGCCGCCAGCAGTCCCATGCGTCGTCCTTTGCTGTCGTGCGCCCTCGGCACCCGGGTCGCGCCGCGGCGCGCGACCTACGGTTCGCGCCCTCAGGGATTCCAGCGGTCGAAGTCGACCACCGTGTTGCCGCTGTCGTGATTGAAGCGCACGGCCTGCCGGCGCATGATCGCAATGGATTGCTCGTCGCCGCGCGGGCACTGCACCGCACCGTGGCGGATGCCGGCGCGGGCGAGCGCACCCGCGAACTCGTCCTGCAGCCGCTCCATCGACTTGGCGGTCGGAAATGGCTCCGACACGTAGACTTTGTGCTCCGAATTGAGCGCCGCCAGACAATAGCGCCAGTCCTCCGCCCGCGCCGGCATGATCCCCAGCACACCGGCCACGGCCGCGACCGCGAGCATCCGACGCAGCGACGGCGCGATCTGGCCGCGGTGTGGGTGGATCAATGGGTGCATATTCGGCGCCGATCCTCTGTCCTTTGCGGCCGCGTCCCGATGGCAGCATCAGTATGCCGTGAGTTGCGGCCGCGATCGATATACCACCCACCTGCTGCGACAAGGCGGGATCGACGCCCGGGATTGAGCAGGGACCGGGATGGCGTTCAACGGCAAGCACAGCCACTGCCGCTGATCGGGCGCACCCCGCGGCCGAGCCGCCGGGTATCGGCTCTCGCGCGGCATCCGCTTGGCATATCGACGACAGTTCAATATCTTCCTGGTCGGAGGCGGAGCGGCCGGACGACGCCCGCCCCTGACAGGGGGAGCTACATGGCGTGGAAACTCGGCAAGGCATTGCTGGTCGCCGGCGCGACCGCCATTGCGGCATGCTGCGCGGCGGGCGACGCAAGCGCCCTGACCTATGACGACATTCTCGGCAACTGGTGCAGCCAGACGGCGCGGTTGGAATTCTCGCGCGACACGATGGGCGTATTCGTGTTTTCCGACAAGGAGCACTTGAGCCGGAAGGTGACGGCCTACGAATTCACAGGCTCCGTCGTCACCGTGCGATGGTATCTCGACGAAAAGCTGACGAGCAGCACCTTCGGCGAGTTCAGCCCCGACGGGAAGACGATGTTCCTGCAGCCGGGCGAGAGCGTCCCGCGCCGCGAATATCACCGCTGCTGACGGCCGCGCCTCATTCGAAGCGGACGCCGATCTGGCGCGCATTGCGCCAGACCACGTGGCATTGGCGCGATGGCTCGCCGCTGTCGAACACGAGATGGAATCGATCCGGCACGGCCTGTGCGTCGTCGAGGCGCAGGCAGGCGCCGGTAGCGGACAGGTTGCGCACACCGCAATGCAGCGCCGCGCGCCCGCCGCCGGCGCCGATGCGCGCCGCCTTGTAGGTGCTCTCGCGTTGTGCCCTGCGTTGCTCGGTCATGGTGTGCCTCAGCGGCACCGGATACCACAACTCCGTTACCAGGACGTAAGGATTTGCCGGCCGTCGCGCCGCGCCGAACCTGCCGACGGGTGTCAATAAACTTGTAATGACTGATACGTAGGCTGCCCTCGAAGGCGACCCCGGTGCTTTCCGGCTCCCATTTTCGGGTGCGGACCATGGACGAACGACGCGACAGCGCCCGCCTGCGAATGCTCAAATCCGGCAGGATTCTGTTCGGCAAAGCCGCCGTGCCCTGCACGGTGCGCAATCTCTCCGAAAGCGGCGCCTGTCTCCAGGTGCAGTCGACCTACGGCCTGCCGTCGGCGTTCGAGTTCGCGCTCGACGACAAGCCGCCGCGTCATTGCAAGGTCGTGTGGATCGACGGGACGATCGTGCGGGTCGAGTTTCAATAGATCGGCCGCTCTACCCGATCGCGACGAAGCCGAAGGTCCGATCGTTCTGCCCGTTGTTGGCATGCGCCAGCGTGAACGAGCCGTTCGCGACCGCGATGACGTGGAGCGTGCCGGCCGCGAGCTCGGCGGCGGCATGCGCGGTCAGCGGCGACAGCAGCACGACGCTTCCGGCCCCGCAATTTCCCGCCGCCACCACCGTCGCGACCGCGCCGGCCGCAAGCGTCACGGTGCCGACCGCATTCGAGCGGCCCTGCGCAAGCTGATTGATCGCCGTATTGATCTTGCGCCGGTCGGTCTCCTCGGGCGCGAGAACCAGCGCCGTCATTGGCCTACGCTCCTGGCGGAGCTACGGCCCAATAGGTCGCGCCGTAGCGAACCAGGTGAGCGAAGGCGGATCATCTTCCGCCCTCGAGTGCGATGTCGGGCTCGAGCCCGGTCGCGAACGACCAGACCGTGCCGTACGGAATACGGATGCGGCCGCGCGCGTAGCGCGTCGAGGCGCGCTGCGGGCACAGCCCGAGCGCGTCCATCGCGCTTTCTGCCGTCACGACCGGCGTATCCGGCCAGCGCTCCGCCGTGAGCACCGAGCCGTAGACCGTTGCGGCGTCGGTGATCGGGCGGAAGCCGCGTACGAACACCCGCCGTCCGTCGGCGTTCTGCGCGCCGGTGTCGATCGTCGCCTCCAGGTTGACGCCGCGGAAGAAGCCGAGCACGTTGCCGGCGTTGAACGCAGCGATCTCGGGGGTCACGGATGTGGCAAAGCTGTCGAGCGAGGCCGCGAGCGCGTCGAGCGAGCCGCCGATCGCGCCGCCGCCCATATAGGCGTGCGTAAAGGTCGATCCGATGAGATCGATGTGCGTCGCGTCGACGATCGTGAACCGCCAGGTCCCGTTCGCCTCGGTCGTGCCCTGCACGCCCTGCACCACGATGGAGTTCTGCCCCGCGATCGCGAAATTGGCGTTCGCCTCGGCGGCGAGCGTCAGGCGAATTGCACCGGAGCCGTTGTTCGCGGCGCCCGTGATCGCGAGCGGCGTCGGTGCCAGTGCGTCGAGATTCTCGAGCGTCAGGCCCGGCTGCGACAGCGAGCCGATATATTGGCCGCTCATCGCGACCGGCGACCAGCGGTCGAGCACATAATCGTAGCACATGAGCTTGTCGAACAGGCCGGCCGCGCCGCTGTTCGACTTGTAGGCCCAGATCACGCGCGAATTGCGCGGATCGGAAGCCCCGATCACGAGCTGCAGGTTGCCCTTGTCGAGATCGTTGAGGAAGGTGCGATCCACCCGCTCCTTGCCGACCGGGGCCGGATATCCGGACGGGGCCATCCACATGAAGCCGTTGGCGGAAAGAAAGAAGATCTTGTCGCCCGAGCGGATCAGCGAATAGGGCGCATAAAGTCCGCGATCCTCGGTGATGCGCTCGATCTGGAAGATGAAGGGGGAGCCTGGCGCGAAGGTCATGCGGCGAATTCGAGCCGTCCTGGAAGATGTTGCCGAACTCGCCGCCCGCGACGCCGCGCACGATCCCGCCGTCGGGCAGATCCTGGAAGTCGGACGAATTGAGCCCCGCGGTCCAATTGGTCACGTCGTCGAGGCCCGACCATTGCACCCGATAGGGATTGCTGAGCAGCCCGCTGAGCACGATGAAGCGGCCGACCACCGAGATATAGCGCGCCTGCGGCGGCGAGCCCGTCAGGTTGGCGAAAGCGGCGGACGACGTGAGATCGAACAGCTGCGGCACCACATTGGCCTGCACCGCGATGACGAAATTGTCGAACTGGACGAACTGCCAGTTGTCGCTCGCCGCAACCGCCGAATAGGCGCTGCCGCCATTGCTCACGTCGGTCCAGGCAAAATTGGTGTTGTTGAGCTGATAAAGCCGCGTCGCGGTCGCGGCGAAGATCGCGATCGAGCCGTCCGAACGGATCGCCTTGAAGAAGCCGCGGCAGGCGCCCGGCAGCGCGGCGCTGTACGCGGAAAAGTCGGGGAACGGGCCGTAGCCGTCGCCGCGCGGCAACGCGTTGCGCAGCACCGCCGCGACCTGCGACTGGTAGTCGGCGACGTCCGGGCGATATTCGCCGAAGGGGACGAATGGCATGAGGATTCTCGTTTGCCGTTGATTGACGGATTGCGTCTGCGCCGCATGCGTGACCGGCGTCACACAAATGTCGAAATGTCACACGGGGGTCCCGATCGAGGCGGCGGCCGGATCGCATCCGGCCGTCGTTTTCGCTGTCACGGCGTCGCGCCCATGACGCGAATTCCCGCCGGCCCGCGCGTCCTCGCGTCGAGCCGCTCGACCTCGTCGAACAGCTCGTTGCGGCGCGACGCCCAGAGGCTCAGGCTGTCGGCGTCCTTGACGAAACCGTGCGCCTCGGCAAGCGAGCCGAAGAGATAGAGATCCGGATAGGCGGCGAGCAGCCAGTTGGTCGCGTTCGAGGCGGAGAGTGCGGGAGTCTTCTGGAAATAGTCGAACGTGAGAGCGCTATCGTCGGACGGCGCGACCGTCAGCGTCGCGCCCTCGATGGTGAAGAGCCGCGGCGGTCCGGCTGGAGCCGTCGGGTAGAGTGCATGCAGATACGATGGGTGGACGTATTCGAGCTCGCGGTTGGTCTGCCCGGTCCAGGTCACGCGCCGCCACGCGAGATAGTCGGCCGGCAGCGTCGCGACGCCCGACGAGGGGTTGAGCGTCGCGGCGATCTCCTGCTGGCGCACGCGCAGGCGCCGGTTCGCCACCGCCTCGAAGATCGTGATGAAGTCGGGAATGTTGGCCGCGAGATCGGAGCGCGCGAGCCAGTTGGCGACGGCGGCCTGCAGGTCGGAATAGGTCTGGATCGTCATCGATGTCCTCGGGAGTCGAAACGTCGACGGGCGGCGTCGCGCCGGCGGATGTCATTTGTCGACGCGCAAATGCCGCCAGTCGGGGTCGTCGAGCTTCTTGCGGATGAAGGCGCCGAACTCCTCGCCGGACATGCGCAGGACGTCGGCGCCTTCCTCGTTCATCCACTTGACGATGACCACGTTCGGGATGGTCGCGATGTGGCGGCCCCAATCGCTCGTCTGCGCCTTACCGCGCAGCGCCCTGTTGCGTTCGAGGATCGGCTCGAACGTCCTGCATGTGTTCGATGATCAGCGCGTCGCCGTCGGCGTCGAGGTGAATGCGCGAGCTGACGCCGCTCATCCCAGCTCCGTCACGTTGAGCGTGCCTGCGGTCGCGGTGACGAGGCCGTTGGTCGCCGCCTCGATGACCGCGATGCTCTCGCCCGGCGTGACCATGACGTATTCGATAAAGTTCGCCGGGAGGAATACGTCCGACGTGGTCGCCGCGAGCGTCCCGTTGCCGATCCGGTAGTGGCACGCCGCGTTGGCGCAGAGCCGCACCTGGAACGTCGACGGACCGAATGGATTCGTCGCCTGCGCGGACGAGCCGCTGAAGGCGACGACCTGGACCGCGAGCACGCGCCCGCGGCCGAGTTCGATGAGCCCGACCATGCGTCACCTATTGCTGGCGAACGACGAGCGAGAAGAACGCCGGCACGTTGGCGCCGCCGGCGCCGCTCGGCGCGAACGACACGACGTCGTCTTCGCTCGCGAAGGTCGCGGCCGCGGGCGTCGCGCTGTTGATCTGCCCCGCCGCCGAGCCGGATTGGACGATGTCGATGGTCGCGAAGGCCGCGCCGCCGTTGACCGCGCAGGCGACCATGGCGTCCGCCGTCGTGATGGCGCCGCCGAGCACCGAGGTGACCTTCATGATCTGGCAGCGGAACGGCACGCGGACATAAGCCGCCGCCGGCGAGGCGCCGACGCTCGGCGAGTAGGCGGTGAGGTCGATGGTCTTGAGGGTATGGATTCCGGGATAAGCCATGGGATGTCTCTGGTTGAGCGATGGATTGAGTGAGGCGAGCGCGGCCGATGGGTCCTCGCCCCCGCTTGCGGGGGAGAGTTAGAGAGGGGGAAGCCACGAATGCATGCGCAAGCGGCCTCCCCCTCCCCACCCTCCCCCGCAAGCGGGGGAGGGAGTGAAACGCAGCGCGATAGCGCGCGCTTACGCCGTCGTGTTGTCGAACACGCCGCCCGAGGCCTTCTCGTTGCGCGCCTCGAGGGCGTACTCGGAGAGCACCTCCTTGCGCTCGCTGTCGCCGGTCTTGGCGAGCGGGATCGACACCATCTTGCGGCCGTTGAGATACGCGATCGCCCACATGTCCATCTGCAGCACCAGCACGTCGCGCGCCCGCGAGAAGCGGTTGGCGACGACCTTGAGCGTGCCGAAGTCGGACTCGTAGGCATCGACCGAGGCCGTGATCTTCTTGCGCTTGGTGTCCTCGATCGGCGACGCCCGGCCCGTGAAGGTCGAGAACACCTGCTTGTTGAAGCCGCCGGTCATCACCGTGTCGGGCTTGCCGCCGTTGTTCCAGATCGACTGCAGCGCCGTCTTGAGGTTCGCCTCCGTGAATGCGCGCTGGGTGCCGTCCGTGCGCGTGCCGGTGCCGTCCGCCGCCGACGGATCGGCGCCGCCCGCGCCCTTCGCGGTGTTCGACTTGAGCCAGGAGAGCACCGAGGCGGTGACGCGCGCGGTCGACGAGTTGCCGGTGCTCTTCGCCTGGTTGGTGCCGACCAGGATCGCCTCCATGTCGCGCTTGAGCTCGAGGCCCTTGAGCATCTCCTGGTAGGCCATCTCGTTGTCGCGCCCGGCATGCTCGACCGCTTGCTGGGTGCCCGAGACCTGCGGCACCTTGCGCGAGATCTGGCAGATGTTGCCGAGCCGCACCGTGGGCGTGGTCGCGTCCGCGGTCGCGTCGTCGCCTTCGAGCTGGGCGTTCGCCGGGTTGGCGGCCGCGAGCGCCTGGGTCTGCCACTCGTGATTGACGGCGGTCGCCTTCGCCTTGTCGATGCCGCTCATGAACGGCGTGTCGGTCGGATCGATCCGATAGATCATGTCGGAGAGATCCTCGCGGTTGCCGACCGCCGAGTAGGTCGTGAACGTGTTGGTGGGAAGTGCCATGTGGGTTTCCTTTTGGAGTGGGTTTACCGGCGTGCCCGTGCCTGACGCTGGGCGATCAGGAGCGCGGCGGCGTCGCGCAGGTTGCCGGAGTGTTCGAGCTTGCTGTTGAGCGCCGAGATGCGCGCATCCGCCTCCGCGCCGCGCGGGGCGGCCGCGCCGGGCCGCTGCACCTGGGGAACCGGCCGTTGCGCCGCCGACTTCGCCGCCGCCTGCGCCTCGCGGTAACGCACACCGTCGCGGATCAGGATCTGCACGCGATGGTCGCGCAGGCTCAAGCCGTGCCGGCCGTTCCACAGGTCCGCAAGCTCCTGGTCGTTGAAGCCGATGTCCTTGAGGACGCCGGCGGCGCCGTCGGCGATCTTCGCCATCTGGCCTTTCTCGCCGAGCTCGGGCGCCTTCTCGAGCAGGAGCGCGTCCTGCTCGCGGGCGTAGCTCGACCAGTTGTGCTGGGACTCTTGCGCCTGGCGCGCGAGCGCCGCGTTCACCTGCGTCTGGACGGCCGCAATCTTCTTCTGCTGCGCGTCCCAGAGTGCGTAACGCGGCCAGTTCTCGCGCGCGAGGCGCTCGATGTCGGAGATCGACGCGATGTCGGCGAACTCGCCGGCCTGCTGCTGCTGCAGGCTCGCCAGCAGCGTCGGCAGGGCCGTCTCGAACTGGCGCTTGGCCTGTTCCACGGCCTGCTCGCGAAGCGTCAGGCCCTTGAGCTTCTCGGCGGCTTCATTCTGACGGCGGAGAAAGTCGCCTTCGCGTGACCGCTCGCGCGCGAGAAGACGTTCCTGCGTTTCGCGAGGGAGGCCCTTGAACAGCTCCTTGTCTTCCTTCGTCCAAGACCGCGGCGGCTCGATGGAGGGCGCATCCGCCCGATCGTCGCCTTGCGTCTCGCCGGGGACCGCTTCCGGGCCGGCGCCGTTCCCCGGTTCCTCGCCGGGGCTCGATTCCTGCGGGAGCGTGGCGGCGCCGTCGCGCGCCTGCGCATCCTCGTTCTCCTGATCCTTGCGCTCGCGCGCGCTCTGCTTGTTGCGCGCGTCGATCAGCGAATGCGCCGCGTCGCGCGCCGACAGCGGCCCGTCGCCGCCCGCCACGCGCTCGACAATATCGCTCGCGCGCGGCGCCTCGCCGGCGCCCGCCTGGTCCGTCTCGTCCATGATGTTCCTCGTGGGGTTGGGGTTTCCCCCTCCCCCGCACTTGCCCGCCGTAGCGCGCAGCGCGAAGGCGGAAGGAGCGGAGGAGGGAGAGCAGACTCAGCGGACCTTCTTCGCCGCCAGTTCGCTCATCTGGCGCTGCGCGAGCTTGCCGCCGTTGAGCACATGCGTGAGATGGTCGCGCACCTTGGCGACCACCTGCACGGCCTGCCACAGCCGCTCGCGCGCATCGGTGTCGCGCGCCGCGCTGGCGCGCCAGGCGCCGATATAGTCGCGATCGAGCGTGTCGAGCGCCTCGGTGAGGAGCTCGTCCTCGAGCAGGCGCTGCGCCCGCGCGCCGCGCTCGGCCGCCTTGTTGAGTGCGAGTTCGTCGGTCATGTATGTCGTCGCCTGTATCCGTGGAAGCTACGCCGCCATCAGCAGCACCAGCGCGTCCTCGTCGTCCTGTTCGGCCGCCCGCGCGTGCGCGGCGGCGGTGGCGTCGTGCGCCGCTTGTGCGGCGCGCACCATCGCGGCGGCATGCGCGGCCGCAACCGCGATGGCCGCAATACCGGCGCGCGCCGCATTGCCGTGCGCCGCCGAGAGCGCGGCAGCCTGCTGCTCGTCCGCGGCCGAGGCCGCCTCGCGCGCCAGACGGCGCAGCTCTGCCGCCGCCTGCGCGTGACGCCGCCGCTCGGCCGCGCGGCGCAATCTCTCGTCGCGCGCGCGTTGCGCCTGTGCGTGCCGCTCGCGCTCGATCGCGTCGAGCATGTCGCGCCAGCGCCCGCGCGAGAAGGTCCCGCCCGTGATGACGCCGCCGCCGCCGAGCAGGTTGTAGCTCAGCTCGGCGACAAGACTCGACAGGGCGAAATATCCGGTCGCTGCCGGTTCGGCGGGATCGAAGCGCGCACTGATGCCGCTCAGCCCGAAACTTGCCGCCGCCGCGGCGCAGGCCGTGACGAAATCGCCCGCCGACCCGGCGAGCGCGAACGCCGCCGGCGACACGGCGGCCTCGGTCGCCAGGTTCGGGCCGGCACCCGTGAGCGCAAACGCTCCGGCGCTCGCCGCGGCCTGCACCTGCAAGGTGCCGGCGATGCGGGTCAGCGCAAACGCCGCCGCGGCTGCCGCCAGATCTGCCTGCAGCGTCGCCGCAATCCCGCTCAGCGTATCGGCCGCGGCCGCGGCCGGCACCTGCACCGCAAACGCCGCCGCCGCGCCGGTCAGCGCAAAGCTTCCCGTCCCCGCGCTGATCGTGGTGGTGCTCAGCCCGAGCGGCGCAGAGCCGCGTTTCCTTCGCCGCCGTTCCTTGCGGCGGAAGACGCGAATGCGCGTGGCCACCGCTCACACCAGCTCGGCAAAGGTGATCTCGCCCGACGCGGTCATCGCGGCGCTCGGCGCCGTATCGAGCCGGACCACGAAGGCCGTGTTGGGCGCGATGACGATGCGATCGTCGTAGCCCGCCGGCGACCAGTAGAACTCGTTGAGGAAGAGCCAGTTGAACGGCTTGATGATCGTGTTCGACCCCGAGGTGGTCGCGACCGTCGTGTCGTTGCGGCGCGCCGTGGTCGCGGCGGCGGTGTCATTGGGTCCGTGCGGCGTCGGCGTGACGGAGGCGCCGCCCGAGCCCGCCGTCACGGTCGCGGTCAGCCGGCGAAAGGTGAAATCCTTGCCTTCCCACGCGGTCAGCGTCTTCTGGCTCAGCGTGACCGAGTGAACCTCGATCGGCACCGTCGCGCTCGCCAGCAGATAGAGCATGTCCTGCGCGGCCGAGATCGAAACCGCCTGAAAGCTCGACGTGTAGATGCGCGCCATGGCGTGCTCCTCCTTGTCCTATGCGACCGCAAAACCCTGCCGCCGCTCGATGAAGTCGCGCACGCGGCGCGTCGATACGAATGCAACCGCGAAGCTCAGGATGACGACGCCGGAGCCGCCCGCGGCGCTCGTGCTCGCCTCGCCCGCCGCGCCGCCGCCGGCGCCGCCGCCGAGGTTCGTGCCGCCGGCCTGGCCGATCGCCCCGACCGCGCCGTTGCCGCCGCCGCCCGCGCCGCCGCTGCCCGCCGTGGCGGTGCCGCCATTGCTGAGCCCGCCGCCGCCGCCGCCGCCCGCGTAGGTGACGCTGGCGCCCGTGATCGAGCTCGCCGCGCCGTTGCCGCCATTGCCGGCCGTGAGCAGGCCGGACGCGGCCGCGCCGGCGCTGCCCGCGCCCCCGCCGCCGCCGCCGGCGCCATTGCCGCTGGTGTTGTCGCCGCCGTGGCCGCTGCCGCCGCTGTTGCCCTGCGACCCGCTGCCGCCCGTGCCGAAGATGCTCGACGTGCCGGTCCCGCCGCCGCCGCCGCCGCTGCCGCCATTGGCGCCGTTGATGAACGAGCCGCCGCCGCCGTCGCCGCCATAGCCGCCGCCGGTCGCCGTGATGGTGTCGAAAGCCGAATTGCCGCCCGACACCGGCTGGGTGCCCGACGGATTCCACATCGTGCCGGTGCCGCCGGCGCCGACCGTGATCGGATAGGCCGTGCCCTGCGTGACCGCGTGGCCGGTGCCGGCCTGGAAACCTCCGCCGCCGCCGCCACCGCTGCGCGGATCGCCGCCGGCGCCGCCGCCGCCGCCGACGACCAGGTAGTCCGTCTTGAGCACGCCGGCCGGGCAAACGTTGCCGCCATGAAACCAGTCGGCGCCGCTGTTGCTGTTCGACGCATTGAACGTCGCGACGGTGGCCAGCACGTATTCCAGCTCGCCGTCGCGCCAGCGCGACGGCAGGCGCAGGTCGCGCCCCACGATGCGGCCGGCATCGAGACCCGTGAGGCGCAGATACACGAGCAGCGCGGCGGCCCGCGCCGCCAACGCGCGCCGCCACAGGACCTCGCCGCCGTCGCGGGCGCGCACCTCCACTTTCCACGCCAGCCCGAACGGCCGCCAGCCATCGGCTGCCATGGGATCGCCGATGAACAGCGCGCCGCGCCTGTCCACGCAAACCGGCGTCGTCAGGGGCCGCGCGCTCGCGAGGGTCGCCGGCCCGCACACGAGCCCGCGCGTGCGCGCTTCGAGGTGGCGTTCGTAGCGCATGTCAGGCGAGCTGCAGCACGCCATTGACGGGGTCGAACTGCACCTGGAACGAGTTGCCGCTCGTGATCGAGAGCGCGGTGCCGTAATCGTACCAGCCGATCAGGTTGCCGCTCGCGGCCGTCGCGTTGTAGAGCACGCAGTAGCGGAACGGCCCGATCGTGCCGCCCGCCGCCGTGAACGTCGCGTTGTTGAGCTTGAGCGTGTAGGTCCCGCTCGCTTGCGCCGAGGACACGAGCGTCGCCGCGCCGCCGCCCGCCGCGTAGCCGTTGCCGGCCGCGATTTCCGTGATGTCGGTCTTGACCGCGTTGGTCGCGGCCGGCGCCGTGTTGCTCAGCATGACCTTGAGCGTGTCGCTGCCGAGATTGTGCACCTTGTTCGCCACGTCGGCGACGAATACGTTGAACTTGTTGAAGGAGGCCATGGGGAGATTTCCTTTGCCGCAATACGTCATGGCCGGGCCTTGCCCGCCCGCCCGTAGCTTGCGAGCGGCGAAGCCCTGGCCATGACGTCAGTCTTTGTCTCTCGTGGGTTGGCGGGTATACCCGCGGAAGGACCTAACCCGCGGTCTGGCCGCAAGTCGAAACGCCGCTGCCAAACAGAGCGCCTGCGGCGCTCACCGATCCTGCGGGTCGATGAAAAGCGGAATTCGTCAAAGGCGGCGACACGCCGCGCGCATGGTCGCTCAAAGCAAGCCGCTTCAAGCAAACGCCCGGCGGCCGCTGCCGGCCACCGGGCGCAAATCGACGTGTCCCATTTCCACAATTAAGCCAAATGCGCAAAGGATGCAAGAAAGAAATGACGGTCGCGATTTGACCGTTGAATGTCCGTTATACCCCTGACAGCGGGGCGAACGCGAACATCGCAAGTTTGCTCAAAACCTGAATATGGTCAGTGCCAGACACGAGCAAGCGTAGCCCGGATTGAGCCCTCGGGTCTTGCCTTCCGCCTACGCGCTCCGCGCTTCGGCGGACTCAACCCGTTCCGTAGCTCGCGCAGCGAGCGAAGGCGGGTCGGCAAGCCCAAGGGTGAACTCCGCGAAATCCGCGACCTGAAGCCCCGGATTTCGCCGCTGCGCGCCTCGATCCGGGCTACGCTCGCTGCCGCGGCATGGCATCGTTCACCGACCGTCGTGCCTGCCGGAATCGGATCAGGCTTCGTACTTGAACGAGAGCGCGACACGCGTACGGAATGCCGTGACCTTGCCGTTCTCCACGCGCATATCCATTTTCGTGACCTCGGCGACGCGCAGATCACGCAGCGAGGCCGCAGCCGTCTCCACGGCATTGCGGCCGGCGTCCTCCCATGATTTTTCGCTGACGCCGACAACATCGACAATCCGGTAAACGCTGTCCGATGTCTGTTTTGCCATTGGATCGCTCCTGTCGCGACTGACTGACTTCGCCCCCCAATGCCCTACGCAACTCGATCTTAGCTTGCCTTTGCGATCACAACCACGGGGTCGAGATGGCCGCTGCGCTGGTCCAGGCCGGCAGGCCTCTCACCGCATGCTCGTCAGGGTCGGGCGGTCGCCTGCGCGCGGCTACTGCTGCGGCTCGGCGGCGATGATCGGCGCCCACAGCGGACAGAAATGCTCCGCCGCGAAGGTCGTGAACGGGGCCGGCGTCGACGGCGACACCACCAGCGCCTGCACCTGGTGCGAACCGTTGAAGGCCGGCCAGGCCGGCACCGTCGCGCCGACACTTGGATCGAGGTTGTTCACGAAATTCCCGACGTAGCTCTGGATGGTTTGGGAAAGCATCAGCTCGAGGGTGTTGAGCTTGGCGGTCTGGAAGACGGTGAACAGGAAGGGCAGATCGGACGCGTGCTCGGAGGCGGTCGGATAGCCGTACTGATCGTTCGGCGTCGCCGTGACGGCCGGCTGGGGCGCCGCCGGCGGTGCGTTCGGGTCGTTGAACTCATAGGCATAGACGGTCACGCGCTTCGCGAGGTCGCGATTGGCATCGTAGGCATTGCAGGCGAATTGATAGTCGGTCTGGATTTGCGCGAGCGCTTCGTCGGCGCTGGGTGCGCTGGACGCAAGATACGGGTCCGGAAAATTCGTCAGCGGATAGGTGACGGTGGCGAGCCGCGCGTCGAAGGCGGGCGTGTTCTGCGCGGCCGGCACCTTGAGCTGCGTGAGAAAGAGATTGATCTCCTGCTCATAGGTGCAGGCAACGCCGCCGCAATAGCCATTGGGGTGGGCGAGATCGTAATTGGCCGGTCCGCCTGCCGCGACGATGGTCGCCATCGGGGCCGCGAAGGGGATGATCTGCGGCTCGAAAAATCGACCCTCGTTGAGATTGCTGCCTTGCAGGATCGGCACCTGGTTGAAGTCTGCCGCTGGCAAAAGCGCTCTTGAGTGGGTGCGGCACCACCAGCGTGCCGAAATTCGCCGGGATCGCCATGGGGAATTGCGCGGCCTGCACGCTGATCAGGGTCGCGACCGCGGCGCCGCGCAGGCAGGTGAGAACGTCGTGGCGCGGGCTCGCCGAGGTCAGGCTCGCACAGGTGATGCCGTCGACGACGCCGGTAGCGGCCAGCACGTTATCGACGAACGGATTGCCGAACTGGGTTTCCGACGTGGCCTGCGACGGCAGATTGTGCAGACTGTAGGCGCCGCTTGCGATCACGGCCGCGCGGAACAGGCCGGCGCCGGTCGTGGTCGAGCTGAGGTTGAGAAGGACGCTGTTGCCGCCGGCGGATTCGCCACCGATCGTGACCCGCGTCGCATCGCCGCCGAAGCGCGCGATATGACGCTTCACCCAGCGCATCGCGAATTGCTGGTCCATCAGCCCATAATCGCCGGCGTCGCCCACCGCCTGGAATTGGTTGGCGACGAGCGCGCGGACCGCCCGCTGCGAGAGCCAGCCGAGCATGCCGAGGCGATAGTTGATCGTGACGACGATGATGTTGTTCGCGGCCACGAGGTTCGCGGCGTCGTAGACGACGCCGCTGCCGTTCTGCAGCCCGCCGCCGTGGATCCAGAAGAACACCGGCAATTTCGCCGTCGGCGTCGCGGCGGCCGGCGTGAAGACGTTGAGCGAGAGGCAATTCTCCGATTGCGTCAGGGTAACGGCGTGGACGATGATCGACTGCGGCTGCGGGCAGACCAGCACGTCGTCGATGTTCGCGGCATTGAAGGGATTGCTCAGCGGCGCCGGATCATGCGGCGGTCGCCAGCGCGCCGCCGCGGCGTAGGGAAGGCCGTAATAGACATTGACCGACGCATTGACCGTCGAGACGGCGCCATTGATGGTGACACCATCGACGGTGACGGTCGGCGCCGCCAGCGCAGGCGCCGTGGCGAGCGCGGCGCACAGCAGGGCAGCCGTGCCCAATGGTCCGAGGCTCATGACCCATTCCTTCCTGATCCGGTCCAGGCCTAGTCCAATGCTAGCGCAAGACCGGCAGCGCCACGAACAGGATTCCACCTTTCTGTGACGCGCATCACGCGGATTTCCGCACGTGCCTTGGTGCGGAGGCGTTCGACGACCTGCCCACTGCGGCGCTCGCCGATCCTGCGTGGTTGACGAAAAGCGGAATTCGTCAAAGGCGGCGACACGCCGCGCGCATGGTCGCTCTCAAGCAAGTCGCTCTCAAGCAAGCCGCTCTCAAGCGAACGCCCGGCGGCCGCTGCCGGCCACCGGGCGCAAATCGACGTGTCCCATTTCGCCAATTAAGCCAAATGCACGAAGGACGCAAGAAAGAAAAGCAAGCGTAGCCCGGATTGAGCCCTCGGGTCTTGCCTTCCGCCTACGCGCTCCGCGCTTCGGCGGACTCAACCCGTTCCGTAGCTCGCGCAGCGAGCGAAGGCGGGTCGGCAGGCCCAAGGGTGAACTCCGCGAAATCCGGGACCTGAAGTCCCGGATTTCGGCGCCGCGCGCCTCAATCCGGCTACGCTTGCTATGCCCCTGACAGCGGCAGGAAAACGGAGATCGCAGGACTTCCGCGATGGGCCAATTCCGACTCCCGCGCCGAAAAAGACAGTTGCCTCATTCGCCCACCCGGTCGACGAGCGCAAGGACCGTGCAGTGACATCCGGCGCCTCCCTTGACGCATAGCTCGGCCCAGGCTGAGATCGCGCCGAATTGAGAGCCGGGGGATGCTATGTTGAATAGATCATTCGTCGCAGCCTTGATCTTTGCGCTGCCTTTTGCGTCGAACGTAGCACATGCGCTCGAACGTCAAAATACTGTGTGCCAGCGGCATGAGAGAAATTGTCAGCGAGCTGCAACCAGGCCTTAGACAGCTGGTCGGAGGGCAGGTTAGCATTAGCTTCGGCGAGGCCGGCGACCTGCGAAAGCGTATCCAGGCAGGTGAAATTGCGGATGTGGCGATATTGCCGAGGATCGTTCTCGATCAGGTGGCGGCAGACGGCAACGTCGACAGAGGAACGATTATCGACATCTCCCAAAGCTCAATCGGCATCGGCGTTCGCAAAAATGGACCAAAGCCGGACATCAGCTCGCCGGAGAAGTTCAAGCAGGTGCTGCTGTCCGCCGGGGCAATCGTCGTGACCGATCCCGCGTCCGGTGGCGTCGCGGGCGTTCACGTTGCTGATGTCTTTCGACGGCTTGGCATCATGGATCAATTGGCTCCCAAGCTTAGGCTCACGCGTGGTCAGCGGAACGCGACATTCGTCGCGAAGGGCGAAGCTGACATCGCGGTTCAGCTCTCGAATGAAATAAGGATGGTGCCCGGTATTGAATTCATTCCGTTCCCGACCGAGCTCGGACGGACATTTGTATTCTCGGCAGCGCTTGGAACAAACGCCAAGGATGCAGCCGCTGCAAGGAAAATCCTGCAATTTCTCGGCGGCCCTGAGACGGCAGCTGTCGTCGCAGCCAAAGGCATGGATCGAGCGGCATTCAGGTAGGACCATTGCGATCGGGATGGGACGGGGTGCGCCCGCGAACGCGTAAGGCGGCTTCCACTTTCTCGGCTGTCATTTCGGTCCGGCAGGAGTGTCAGTCTGCGGCTTCGCACGGTCTACGGTCAATCGAGTACCTGCCACAGCCGATAACTCGGCGCCGTTCTACATGTGGCGGCCGGCATCTATTGTGATAAGCATGCCAACCGCGTGGACAAACGAGGTTGGGCCGATCCTCGACGCTCAGCGGCCGGCCTCCGAAAGCCTCTGATCGCGAGGTTGACATTGTAGTTTGCAGGAGACCGAAAACCAGGAGAGTGGCGATCGTCGACTTGTTCATCATTCTGCTCCGTTCGTGAAACGAGGATCACGGGCGATTCGGTTACCAGTCCTCTGAGACGATTTCCTGTGGTGCGCTCCGATGGCGCTCGCTGGTCAGGGTCATTCGCAGGCGCCGAACGCTGTGTCCAGATGCCGGCAAAATGGCCAGATTAGCCCCCTCGGCCGCCGTTCCGGGTGCCAGGATTGCGGCCAGTCGTCGGCGCCGTCGAGCGGTCTTGCCAGAACGAGGAAAAAGCGCAAAAATTTACGCTCGATCGGGGTTCATCTGGGGAATCCCGGAGGAATCTGATGGCTCGATCCACCGTGACGATCAGACGAATGATGATGGCGGCCTGCGGCGCGTTGCTGGCGTGCGCGCTGACCTCGGGCGGCGCCGTGGCGGCGGGAGCGAAAGAGGCATTCGTGCGTCAGTGCCCGAAATTCGACTTTCCCGGCATCACGCTGCCGATCTGCGCATGCCTCTACGATCTCTTCGTCAAACAAGGCATGACCGAGGATGAAATCGCGGTGTTCTCTTTCTCGCAACTCAAGGACAACGACGCGGTGAAGCGCCTCGCCGCAAAGCACGGGCAGGCGTGGGCCATGTCCACGATGGGGAAGATCGCTTCGGCCGTGATGAGCCCCGACTTCGATCGCTGCTTTCCGGCCAAGTAATCGGACACAAGCGTAGCCCGGATCGAGCCCTCGGGTCTTGCCTTCCGCCTACGCGCTCCGCGCTTCGGCGGACTCAACCCGTTCCGTAGCTCGCGCAGCGAGCGAAGGCGGGTCGGCAAGCCCAAGGGTGAACTCCGCGAAATCCGGGACCTGAAGTCCCGGATTTCGGCGCCGCGCGCCTCGATCCGGGCGACGCTTGCTCTATCGCCTGGCGGAGCGGCGGTTGCGGTTGAATTGGACTCAGTCGGGCGCGCAGAGGCCTGCGCCCGTGTTGGTGACGCAGTGAAAACCGGTCCGGCAATTGCCGCCACCGCACGGCGGACCATTGCGTGGGCTGCCCTGGCATGTGCCGCGTGAGGTGCACTTTTCGCCTGGCCCACAGCACCAGGTCTTGCCCGCTGCTCTGCACAAATGACCGCCGCGCGGGCAGGAATCCTGCGAATAGGCCGGCATCGACAGGAACAGCAGGGCCGCGAACGTACCAACAGCGAGCATGCAACGCATTGGCTTTTGTCCTCCCGCAAAACGGATGTGCAAATTCGAGTATCCCATTTGCCGATATAAAAAATCAATGCCGGCGATTCGATGGTTGCGACTTGCAACGGCCTGGATCGGCAAGCGCAGCCCGGATTGTGCCCTCGGGTCTTGCCTTCCGCCTACGCGCTCCGCGCTTCGGCGGACTCAACCCGTTCCGTAGCTCGCGCAGCGAGCGAAGGCGGGTCGGCAGCCCAAGGGTGAACTCCGCGAAATCCGGGACCTCGAGCCACGGATTTCGGCGCCGCGCGCCTCAATCCGGGCTACGCTTGCTGGTCCTTTCCGGTGAGCATCTTGTTCAGCTGTTCATGGATCATGTTGTCGTCTCGCGCCAATCAAGCGTGCCCGTGTCCCTCGCGCAACTCTCGTTCGAGCTGATCGGCGAGGTTGTTCGCCACGTCGCGCATGACCTCGCGCGGGGCCTCGCGGGCCTTGGCGCGGAGGCGTTCGACGAGCTGCCACTGCCTTTGCTCTATTCGACCGACTTCCGCGTAGACGCGATGGCGCAATTCGTCGGAGGTGATGGCTCCACGCTTGCAGTCAGCGGCCGCCTGCCGCACCCGAGCGAATATTTCGCGTTCCAGGTCTTCACTCATTGCAACCATCGTCATTACGAAGCCAGGGGAAGAAATCGAAATGGTACCGATCCGCTTCGATCAGCAGACAATTGCTGAAGGCGTTCGCATCGCAAAATTTCTTAAATCGTTCCGAGGTAATGATTGTACCTGGAAGGCCGCGCGCAATGAATACGTCTTCACCGGACCACGTGCCTGGCTCGAGGACAAGCTTCCGCATCCGCATGATGTGGCCGCTCCGGCACTCGTCACATGTCCAAGATCGTTTGTAGTCTATTCCCGAGGCACGATCATCGATCAGGGCACGGCTTCCGCCCGGCACGGCGACGAAATAGTTCGGCATTGATTCCGGCACCTTCCCTCGGCGAGCAATCACCCGGACGACATCGGCCGGCAGGAGTCCCGTGAACCCAGTCAAGCCGGACGATAGAAATGCCTCTTTGAAACGCTCATTTACGAGTACGTCATTGCTCACACCAAACACGAGATCGCCGAATCGTCTTCCCCATGTCTCTAACTCGACACGGAACGGTGGGAGCCTTGGGATCATGCCTATAAACGCGCTGCATTTTGGGCAGCGCGGCGCTTCGCCGCGCTTCGTACTCGCAGCCGGAAGGAAATCGGTAAGGGCATCATCCACAGCTTTCCTTGGATGTTCGAGGACAAAAAAACGCATGGGCCCTCCTTCACAATCCGTTGGGGAACCGAGCAACCAAATCCGGCTGGCGGTACCTGTCTCGAAGATAGCTCTCAAATTCAACCGGACTCATGAGTGGATTTTTCCGGATGTAGGTGGCGATTTCATCGTCGAGCTCGCGATGCCACGTTTGATAGCCAATATGGGCGTCGAGATCGATGGCTCTCGTCGCAAAGCGAGGATCGCGATGTTGGTAAAGTCCCATGAGGCCCGGGACTTCCTCGAGCGCGGTGTGGACCGGCTTAGAGATTCCATGGTGATTTTGCCCCGTCAACGGTGGCGTGATCGAAGGCGGCAACCCGCCATCGATAGCGTCGACGGGCGAGACTGCCGCGCGTTCCCGAGCCACGCGCGACGCTGCGGCTCGCGCCGACGCTGTGCCCATCCCGATGGATCCGACCGGCGCCGCACGGAACGCCGTGCCGGGCGCCATTGTCGCGAGCGCGAGATTGGTTGCAGCCTCGATGGCTTCCGGCCGAAAGGTCCCGGTTGCCGGATCCCAGGGATCCTCGGTCATGAACTGTTCGAGTGAGTTCGCCAATCCCCGCACGACACGCTCGGGAAAGAATTGGAACCGGGGCACGCCTTGCAGGCCAAACGCGCGGTTGACGAAATAGGAATTGGGGCCAGCCCCCGACGTGTCCGCCGTGTCGATTCCGTGTGTAGCCTGCCAATATTTTGATTGCGGCGGCGCTTGCCATGCGGAAGCGGGTGTCGCCTCGCCGACAGCCGGCAGAGGGGACCGATTGGCGGCCGCTCCGAAGATTGCGCCGAGGATGCCGCCGGACGCGCCCGAGTCAGTAGGTGCGAGATTAGTGGCGGCCCGTGGGTCCGTAGCGGCCGACGTCGCGGAAAAGTCTTCACCGCCGCTGACAGGCCCCACCGGGCTCGGAGTTCGCGTCCAGGGCGCGCCCGCGCGATTGTCGGGCGCGATCGCTGTCGGAGAAGACGAATTTGCCGAAGCCTGCAGGGCCTGCAGCGCCTGCAACACCCGCGCCTGCTCGGCCGGTGATATGAACGGCTGCGTCGGCCAAAGGCTGGCCGGCAGCAGATCCCAAAAGGACTGCATCGGATCGCTCGCAAAAATGTTGTCAGGGCGTACGAAGGCGCAAGGCGCCTCGCGGGAGTCGCGCTCGGCGGTCAGGAGAACGGTGCCGGCCGGGCTACGCCGGCACGATGGTCACGACACCCCCGGCGGCATCGGCTCGAGATGCGACACGCGCCCGTGCGCGTCGCGCACGACGCGCTTGGGTGCATTCATCTGGCGCAGCGACTGCACCAACTCGGCGATTAGTGCGGCGTTCGGATTGACGACGGCAGCCGGTGGCGCGTCAGGGCTCGTCGGCGGGCCGCCTGCATCGACCGGCGGCATGCCGCCGATACCGGCCGGCGGTGCATCGTCACGGCCCACGGGCGCCGGCGCCAGCCCCGCCGCAAACGCCGTCTGCATATGCCGGAACTGCTGATCCTTCGCCTTGAGCTCGTGCTCGAGCAGGGCGAGCTGCTTGTCGAACTCGAAGCGCGCCTGCTGCAGCGCGAGCTCGCTCTGCGCCTTGTTGTTCTGCGCCGCCATCTCGGCCTGCGCCTGGCGCTCCTCGAACGCGAGGCGCGCCTGCACCTCGGCCAGCTTGTGGTCGGGCGGCGGCGGCGCGCCCGGCTGGCCCTGCGCGGGCGCCGGCGGCGGCACGGTCTTGGGGTCGGTGAAATAGGCGTCGACATTGACGAGGCCGACGAGCTTGGTCACCTCCTTCGCCGAAGCGTACAGGTTCTGCGCATTGACCAAATTTGTGAGCCCGCCCGCGAGCGCCTGCTTCTGCAGCTCGATCACCGCCATCACGTGCGCGAGCCGCTCGCTGCGCGTGCCGGTGCCGAGCCCGACATTGACGGTCATGTCGTAGCGCGTCTTCCATTCGCGCGGATCGACCGTGATCCACTGGTTGCGCAGCCGCACCGTCTGCGCCTGCCGGCCGTGCTAGCGGATAATCGCGTGCACCAAGATGCGGATAGCCACTAATGTTCTTGGCTTGAAGAGATCCTGACCTCCTATTCCTCATCACTTGTGGCATCACGACGCTCAACCTGGGGGAAGAAGTCGAAATGATATTCTTCGGCTGCAATCAACTGACAATTGCTGAACGAATACCGATCGCAGAACTGCTTGAACCGCTCCGACGTGACGATGGTTCCCGGAAGGCCGCGCGGGATGAACACGTCCTCGCCTGACCAAGTATCTGGTTCGATGACAAGTCTTCGCAGTCGCATAATATGGCCGATACGGCATTCCTCACACGTCCACGGTATCATATAGTCCATCCCCGATTTCTGATGATCGACCGCGGCGCGGCTTACTCCAGGGATTGCGACGAAATAGTTTGGCATTGGCGTAAGTATCTTTCGCCTCCGCGCAACAACCTTGACGATTTCAGCAGGTGAAAATCTGAAAAAACCAGTTAAACCAGACGACAGAAATGCCTCTTTGAATTGGTCGGTCACGAGGACGTCGTTGCCGGCACCAAAGGCTAGATCACCAAATCTTTGTCCCCACGTTTCGAGCTCGAATTGCATGGGTGGAAGTCGCGGCAAGCCGCCAACGAAATCACCACATTTAGGACACCTCGGTGCTGCGCCTCGCTTCGTCCCGTCGGCCGAAACGAAATCCGTAAGGGCATCATCCACAGCCCGTTTTGGGTGTTCGAGAACGAAAAATCGCACAGGTGCCTCCTTTCATAAGCCGTTCGGAAAGCGTACCCGCAAATCGGGTCGTGTATATCTGCCTTTGAGATAACGCTCAAAGAACTTCGAAGTCATCGTTTGATTTTGTCGAATATAAGATGATATTTCGTCGTCTAGCTCTCGGTGCCATGTCTGATATCCTCTATGTGCTGCGTTGTTTATGGCTCTTGTTGCGAAACGAGGATCGCGGTAGCGGTAGACCCCTGCTAGACCTGGAGCTTGCTCTAGCGCATCGAAAATTTTCTTTGAAATTCCATGATGATCTTGCCCACTCAAAATTCGATTTCGGAGGAACCGCTGCGTCAGCCGCCCTCCCGCGATGCCTGCGGCACCACGCTCTGCAAAACTCGCCCCGCCTCCCAACATGGCAAGCCCCATGCTCGGCGCGAACGCGGCGCGTCGACGCTCCTGCTCGTAGTAGGCGGCTGCGGCTGCTGGATCGACATCCGACCACAGACGTGAATGGCCCTCGCCATCCTTGTCTTTGACGTAGATTTGGCCAGCGTCGTCATAGTTGCTGTCCGGCGGTGGATGCAGCGGCGGGTCCCACGCCTCGTGGAAGGCGACGAACGGCGCCGCTACGGCGTTGCCGATGCCGCTGACGATGTTGTTGGCGGCGGCGGCCTCGTCAGGGGGCGGGCCGACGGCCGGAATAACGTCCGTTTTCCCCGTGAACCAATTGGTGTGATAGATCTGCGGGTGCGGCATCCCCGGCCCTGAATACATCGGGGTCGGATGCGCGTTGTTGTACGCGTTGACTGCGCGCACGTGGTCGATGAACGCGCTGCCCATTTGCGCGAGCGGGCTTACGAAGGGGATGCCGGCGTTGGACCAGGATGAGTCGCTCCCCGGCGAGTGGGCCGCGGAACCGATCGGGGCCGAAGCGAGCGGGGCGTGATCGCGGCCCAATCCGGCGTCCGACGACACGTCGGCCGGTTGGCTACGATCCACAGGCGTCGCCGGGCCGCTGTCGATCCCATGCTGAGCGCTCCAGTAGCGGCCCTGCGGCGTTTGCGCGAATGGGTTATGGTCGACCGGGAGAGTTGCCGGCGGAGAATTGGCCGCTTCCCCGAAGATTGCGCCCAAGATCCCGCCCTGAGCACCCGTGTCAGCGGTCGCGAGATTGGTAACGGACGGCGGTCCGGCGTAGGCCAACGTCGCGGAAAAGTCTTCACCGCCGCTGACAGGCCCCACCGGGCTCGGAGTTCGCCTCCAGGGCGCGCCCGCGCGATTGTCGGGCGCGATCGCTGTCGGAGAAGGCGATCCGCCGGAGCTTGCAGGGCCTGCAGCGCCTGCAGAACCCGCATCTGCTCGTCCGGTGGTATGAAAGCCTGCGTCGGCCAAAGGCTGGCCGGCAGCAGATCCCAAAAGGACTGCATCGGATCGCTCGCAAAAATGTTGTCAGGACGTACGAAGGCGCAATGCGCCTCGTGGTGAGTCGCGCTCGGCGGTCGGACGACGATGCCGGGCGGGCTACTCGGGCATGACGGTCACGACGCGCCGGGCGGCATCGGCTCGAGATGCGACACGCGCCCGTGCGCGTCGCGCACGACGCGCTTGGGCGCATGCATCTGGCGCAGCGACTGCACCAGCTCGGCGATCAGCGCGGCGTTTGGATTGACGACGGCCGCCGGTGGCGCGTCAGGGCTTGTCGGCGGGCCGCCTGCATCGACCGGCGGCGTGCCGCCGATACCGGCCGGCGGTGCATCGTCACGGCCCACGGGCGCCGGCGCCAGCCCCGCCGCAAACGCCGCCTGCATATGCCGGAACTGCTGATCCTTCGCCTTGAGCTCGTGCTCGAGCAGGGCGAGCTGCTTGTCGAACTCGAAGCGCGCCTGCTGCAGCGCGAGCTCGCTCTGCGCCTTGTTGTTCTGCGCCGCCATCTCGGCCTGCGCCTGGCGCTCCTCGAAGGCGAGGCGCGCCTGCGTCTCGACCAGCTTGTGGTCGGGCGGCGGCGGCGCGCCCGGCTGGCCCTGCGCGGGCGCCGGCGGCGGCACGGTCTTGGGGTCGGTGAAATAGGCGTCGACATTGACGAGGCCGACGAGCTTCGTCACCTCCTTCGCCGAAGCGTACAGGTTCTGCGCATTGACCAAATTTGTGAGCCCGCCCGCGAGTGCCTGCTTCTGCAGCTCGATCACCGCCATCACGTGCGCGAGCCGCTCGCTGCGCGTGCCGGTGCCGAGCCCGACATTGACGGTCATGTCGTAGCGCGTCTTCCATTCGCGCGGGATCGACCGTGATCCACTGGTTGCGCAGCCGCACCGTCT
>CAVPGG010000140.1:0-8647 GCA_963703755.1 uncultured Pseudomonadota bacterium | reverse complement strand
CGCAGGCGTCGAGGAGTGCGAGCGTCGGAACGACGCTGTGACGGAGATCCCCCGCCATGTCGAGATTTGCCGAATAGGGGGTCGTACCCTGAATCAAATGGAAAACGACATCGCAGGAGGTGACTGCGGACGTCAACGCGGCCGTGTCCTCCAACTCCCCCTGATGCCATTCGACGCCGCCAAGCTCATCCGCGAAGGTGCGGCTGTGGCCGAACGCCCGCACGCGCGCACCGGTCGCGATGAGCCGCCGGCAGAGGTTCGTTCCCACGAATCCGCCGCCGCCCAGCACGAGGAACGACGTGGAAGATGGCGAAGAAGCCCGCATCTCAATCCGGCTCGAACGATTTGGTTGCGACCATCATTTAGCGCCGCGCATGTCGCTCTTCTTCGACAAGTCGCTGCAGGTAGCGCCCGTACTCGCTCTTGGCCAGCGGCTCGGCAAGGCGGGCGACCTGGTCGAGCCCGATGAATCCCTCGCGATAGGCGATCTCCTCCGGGCAGGCGATCTTGAACCCTTGCCGGTGCTCGATGGTTTGAATGAAGGTCGATGCCGCGATGAGGGACTCGTGCGTGCCGGTGTCGAGCCAGGCGAAGCCGCGCCCCAGCGTCTCGACCGCCAATGTCCCGCGCGCCAGATAAGCGCGGTTGACGTCGGTGATCTCGAGCTCGCCGCGCGGCGAGGGCTTGAGCGAGGCCGCGATCTCGATCACATCCGGATCGTAGAAATACAGCCCCGTCACCGCATAGCTCGACTGTGGCCGGGACGGTTTCTCTTCGAGCGACATCGCGCGCCCGTCCGCGTCGAAGGTCACGACGCCGTACTGCTCGGGATCGCGCACGTGATAGGCGAAGACGGTCGCGCCGCGATCACGCGCGGCGGCGCTTTTCAGGTAGGCCCCGAGGTTATTGCCGTAGAAGATGTTGTCGCCCAGCATGAGGGCGGTGTGGTCCTGCCCGATGAAGTCGCGGCCGATGAGAAACGCCTGGGCGAGCCCGTCCGGCGACGGCTGCACCGCGTAGCGCAGGCTCAGGCCCCAGTCGACGCCGTCGCCGAGGGCCTTCTGGAAGCGCGGCGTGTCGTCCGGCGTCGAGATGATCAAGATGTCGCGAATCCCCGCCAGCATCAGCGTGGTCAGCGGGTAGTAGATCAGCGGCTTGTCATAGATCGGCAGCAGCTGCTTCGACACCGCCTTGGTGAGCGGATAGAGCCGCGTCCCCGTTCCGCCCGCCAGGATGATCCCCTTGCGGGTGATCGGCGCTCGCACCGTACTGGCGGGCGATCCAATCGCGATAGGCGCCTGTGGTGACATTTTTGACCCAATCCTGATCGTCCAGATACCAGCGAACCGTCTTGCGCAGCCCGGTCGCGAAACTCTCGCGCGGCATCCAACCGAGCTCGCGCCGGATCTTCCCGGCATCGAGCGCATAGCGCCGGTCATGGCCAGGACGATCGGTCACGAAGGCGATCTGCTGCGCGTAGGATGTACCGTCGTGGCGCGGTCGCTCCTCATCCATCGTGGCGCACAGCAGCTTCACCAGCGCGATGTTGGCGATCTCGTTGGTGGCGCCGACGTTGTAGGTCTCGCCCGGCTTGCCGTCGGCGAGCACGCGCGCGATCGCCTCGCAATGGTCGTCGACGTAGAGCCAGTCGCGGACATTGCCGCCGTCCCCGTAGACCGGAATCGCTTGGCCGGCGAGCGCGCGATGGATGGCGAGCGGGATCAGCTTCTCGGGAAACTGGTACGGTCCGTAGTTGTTGGAGCAATTGGTGGTCAGCACCGGCAGCCCGTAGGTGCGATGGAACGAACGCACCAGATGGTCGGCCGCCGCCTTACTCGCCGCATAAGGACTGTTCGGCGCGTAAGCCGCGCTTTCGTTCGCGGGGGGCGCCGCACCGTCGAGCGAGCCGTAGACCTCGTCGGTCGACACCTGCAGGAAACGAAAGCGGTCCTTCCGCTCACCCTGAAGCGTGCCCCAATAGGTACGCGCCGCCTCGAGCAGGCGGAACGTGCCGACCACGTTCGTCTGCACGAAGCTGTCGGGATCGTGGATCGAGCGATCGACGTGACTCTCGGCCGCGAGGTTGAGAATCGCGCCCGGTTGATGCTCGGCGAACAGGCGGCCGATCAACTCGCCGTCGGCAATGTCGCCGCGTACGAACACGTGGCGCCTGTCGTTCCAGATTGACGCCAGGTTCTGCAGGTTTCCCGCATAGGTCAGCTTGTCGAAGTTGACGATGGGGGCATCCGTGGTGCGGAGCAAATGGTGGACCAGATTTGATCCGATGAAACCAGCGCCCCCGGTAATCAAGATCATCTTATGCTTCCCGCGACAGGCCAAAGAGCCGCACGATGCCTCCAACACTCCCGCATTCGGCTGCCATATTTTTCTGAGTAGCACAGATGGGCGAGCGCCTCAAATTCGGGACTCCGCCGCGATATGCGCTAGATTGCGCCGGGCCTTTGACACGCGACCAGGAAGGTCGCAATGGCATCGGTGTGTCGCGATGGAGCCGATCTTTGCCTGAGCCTTGGGTGCTGCGCGCGCCCCGCCTCAACGCCAACGACGACAGCGTCACTCTCACGCGCTGGCTCGCGGCGGATCGTTCGCCCGTCTCCGCCGGCGAGCGCCTTGCCGAGGTCGAGACCGAAAAAGCGACGACCGAGCTCGTGGCCGAGATCGGCGGTGTCGTGCGGCACGCGGTGCCGGCTGGTGCCGTTGTCCCGATCGGCGCGCCCCTCGCCTATGTGGGCGCAACGCTGGCGGCCGCCGAGGACGCTCGTCCCGAATCCACGCCGCCCGCTGCCCCGGCGTCCCCGCCCGCGGCGACTGCTAAGGCGCGGATGCTCGCGGCGGCGCGCGGCGTCAACCTCGCGGCGGTCCGCCCGAGCGGCGCCACCATCAAGGAGCGCGACGTCGCGCACCATCTGGCGGAGCCTGGCGTCGGCGAACACGATCCGCGGCTCGTCCTCGTCGGCGAAACCTCCCCGCACCAGCGGCGCGTCGCGCGCGACCTCCGTCGGGCCACGCAAGCGGGACTCTTCACCACCCTCGCCTATCGGCTCGATCTACGCGGGCCCGAGCGAATGATCGCCGCCGAGCTTGCACGCGGCCGCGCGGCCTCGCTGCTCGTGACCTTGTTGTGGGGTCTCGGCCGCGTCCTGCCGTCATTTCCAAATCTCGTCTCCGTGCTCGATCGCGAAGAAATCTACCGTTATCGCAACGTCGATGTCGCATTCGCTGTGCGTTCGGAAGTGGGCGATCTGCACGCTCCGATCGTCCGCCACGTCGACCGGCTTGCACTCGACGAGATCGGACGCGAATGCGCGCGCCTCGGCAAGCGCGCCATGCGCGGAAAGCTCGATGCCAAGGATGTGGGTGGCGCCTGTTTTGCGGTATCGGCCATAGCGACACCGAATGTCGAATCATTCGTCGCGCTACCCGGGCCGGCGCAAACCGCAATTCTGGCGCTCGGTGCCACGCGGCACGAGATCGAAGCCGACGTGACGATCGCCCGTCCGGTCGCGACCGCGACCGTGACCTATGATCACGCGCTCTGCGACGGTGTCTATGTGGCGGAGTTCTGTACGGCGCTCGATCGCACGCTCAATGCGGATCAAGCCTGATGGCGGCGGCAAACGAGGGCATGCGCCTCGCGGTCACGGATCGCGCGTCTTCGTCCGCCGACCACTATCGGCTCGCCGCCGGCATCCGCGCATTCGAACGCATGCTGCTCGACCAGTTCTCCACCGGCCGCATCGGCGGCACGACCCACACCTGCATCGGCCAGGAGATCGCCGCAGTCGCGGTCACGGCTGCGCTCGACCGCTCGCGCGACTGCGTGTTCAGCAACCATCGCGGCCATGGGCATTTCCTCGCCTATTGCGGCAAGGTCTTTCCGCTGCTCGCCGAGATCTTCGGCCGGCCTGACGGCGTCTGCGGCGGGCGCGGCGGCAGCCAGCACCTGCATTGGCGCAATTTCTATTCCAACGGCGTGCAAGGCGGCAGTGTCGGCAACGCCGTCGGCGTCGCGCTGGCGGAGAAGACCACGCGCAGTGGCGCCGTCACCTGCGCCTGGCTCGGCGACGGCACCTTCGGCGAGGAACTCGTCTACGAGGCGATGAACATTGCCTCGCTCTGGCGCCTGCCGATCGTGTTCGCGATCGAGGCCAACGGCATCGCCCAGACGACGCCGACCGCGCTGCAGCTTGCCGGGAGCCTCTCGGCGCGCTGTCGCGCCTTCGATATTCCGGTCGAGGAGGTTTCCGGCACCGACCTCGCCGAAACGCTCGCTGCAGCGTGCCATGCCGTCGACACGACGCGCACCGAGCAACGCCCGCATGCGATCATCTCACACGCGCTACGCCTCGGCCCGCACAGCAAGGGCGACGACACGCGCGAGGCCGCGGCGCTGCGGGCCGCCTGGGCGCAGGACCCGATTGCGACCCTGCGGCGGCAGGTGGGCGGCGCCGCCGACGCGATCGATCGCGAGGTCGCCGACCTCATGCGTGACGCCCTGGTGCGCACCGAATGGGCCGCCGCATGAGCGCGCACACGACCGTGCTCGCGAGCCTCAACGCAGGCCTGCGCGCCGCGCTCGCCGACGAGCGGGTCATCGTGCTCGGCGAAGACGTGCTCGACCCTTATGGCGGCGCCTTCAAGGTCACGCGCGGCCTGTCGACCGAGTTTCCGAGTTGCGTGCTCACCACGCCGATCTCGGAAGCCGGCATCGTCGCGGTGGCGACCGGCCTCGCGCTGCGCGGCTTTCGACCGGTGGCGGAGATCATGTTCGGCGACTTCCTCTTTCTCGCCGGTGACCAGCTTGTCAATCACGCCGCGAAATATCGCGCCATGCTCAACGGGCAGGTCCGGGTGCCGCTGGTGATCCGCGCGCCGTCGGGCGGGCGGCGCGGCTACGGGCCGACCCACAGCCAGAGCCTGGAGAAGCATTTCCTCGGCGTGCCGGGCCTGTGGGTGGTCGCGCCCCACCCGCTCGCCGAGCCGGGCGAGCTGTTGCGCCAGGCGATCTTCGACATCGACGACCCTGTCCTCTTCGTCGAGAACAAGATCGGCTACGGCGAACCGCTGCGGCGCGAGGTGCCAAACTACGAGATTGTCAGGCTGGCGGATGCCGCCGCCCCGTTCCCGACGCTCTGGCTCAAGCCGCGCGCGCCGTGCGACGGCCTTCTCCTTTGCTACGGCGGCATGACCTCGCTCGTGCTCGATGCGGCGACCATTCTCCGCGAGCGGGAGCAACTCGAGATCGGTCTCGTCGTGCCGTCCCAGCTCTCGCCGACCCCGGCCTCGCACCTCCAAGCAACCCTGCGCGAGGGAGAGCCCTCGGCCATCGTGACCGTGGAGGAAGGCCCCGCCGAAGGCGGCTGGGGGGCCGAGATGATCGCCGCGGCCGAACAAATCCGCGACACGCAGGGGCTCGGCGCCGTCAGCTATCGCCGCGTCGGCGCGAAAAGCACTGCCATTCCGAGTGCCCGCGCACTAGAAGATGCGATGTTGCCGCAGGTCGACGACATCGTCGCGGCGGTTCTGGACTGTTTCTAGAGGGTTGCCGTGGACGAGAAGATCCGCGCCATCATGGCTGAAGCGCTGCGCCTGCCGATCGACCGCATCGGCCTGGACGCCGCGATCGGCATCGTGCCGAATTGGGATTTCGACCGCGCACATGCGCATGATGATCGCGCTCGAGGACGCGTTCGGCATCGAGCTCGACGAGAGCCGCATGGTCGCGATGACGAGCTTCACGGCGATCCGTGACGTGGTGGCGAAGCTCAAGGCTTAGCGGAAGCGGTAGCTCAGCCCGACGCGCGCGACATTGATCTGGAGCTTGGTATCCGTGAACGAGGCGCCCGGGATCGACAGCGGCGTGCCGCCGCTGGTCAGGTCGATGAACAGGTACTCGCCGCGCAGCCACCAGTTCGACGCCAGCGCCCATTCGGCGCCGACCCCGACCGCAAAGCCGTACATGGTGTCCGTGGACGATGCCATGCCCGCGAACCCCGCCGGAAATCCCGCCGGGAACACCGAGTTCACCGCTGTGAAATTTGTGCTGGCGATCGAGCTCTCCACCCGCGCCCAGGCAAAGCCGCCCGTCGCGTAGATGAGCCAATTGCCCGCCGCGTAGCCGAGGCGGCCGCGCGCCGTGCCGAACAGCTTGATCTCATGGGTGAACGCGAAGGTGCCGGAAAAATCCGCCGGATCGCCGAAGAACGTCGTGTTCACCAGAAAATTGTTGCTCGCCGCCCCCTGCAAATGCGGGAAGCTCACGTCGGCTTCGAAGCCGTACACCCAGTTGCGGCTCTGCCAGTTGTAGCCGACCTGCAGGCCGCCGAGCCAGCCGCGCTCGCTGATCGAGAGCGCGAAGGGTGGCGTCGAGGTCGCGGTGCTGACCACGAACGGCAGGCCGAACGGAATGGCCGCCGGATTGAAGTTCGCCGCCGGATCGACCCAGGCATAGCCGGCATGGCCGCCGACGTAAAAGCCGCTCCAGTCGTAGACCGGCGCGAGCGGCGCCGCCTTCACGGGCATGTCGGCCGCGCAGGCGGGCGCCCCGGCGCCGATGATCGCGGCGAGCGCAAACGCGCGGGCATATTTCATGAAGTCCCCCAGTATCGCGCCAGTTGATCACAACCGATCACTACGCACTGAGGACAGACAACGCGCCGAGCCCTCACCCCGTCGGCGAATCACCTGGAGACAGAATATCGTCTTCCACGTGTTTTGCAGCCGGCAAATTCTGTTCCATGGATGGACATGATACTGTCGGCGCCGTAGCGAGGCCGACAGAACGACACGGGTCCGCGGGCAAGCACAGGGGCGCAATCGACGGTCCAATGAATTCCACCCCTGACGGCATCGAGCTGCTGACACCCCCGACGGATGTCGCCGATCCCGAGATCACCATCCTGGTTCCCGCCCTCAACGAGGAGCTGACCATCGGCCGCTTCGTCGAGTGGTGCCGCCAGGGCATCGCGGCGAGCGGGGCGCGCGCCGAGATCCTGATCGTCGACAGCTCGACCGACCGCACGCCGCAGATCGCGCAGGCCGGCGGCGCGCGCGTGCTGCGCGTGCCCCGGCGCGGCCTCGGCCGCGCCTATATCGACGCGATCCCGCACATCCGCGGCCGCTTCGTCATCCTGGGCGACGCCGACTGCACCTATGACTTCCGCGAGATCCGGCCGTTTGTGGAAGCCTTCCGCGCCGGCGCCGAGTTTGTCATGGGCTCGCGCTTCAAGGGCTCGATCGCGCCCGGCGCCATGCCGGCGCTGCATCGCTATTTCGGCACGCCGGTGACGACCTTCATCCTCAACACCATCTTCGGCAGCCGCTTCTCCGACATCCATTGCGGCATGCGCGGCATCACGCGCGACGCGCTCGTGCGCATGGATTTGCGTTCACAGGGCTGGGAATACGCCTCCGAGATGGTGCTCAAGTCGGTGCACATGGAGCTCAAGACGACCGAGGTTCCGATCCATTTCCTCAAGGATCCGGAAGGCCGGCTGAGCCACATGAAGCGGCGCGGCTGGCTCGAGCCTTGGCGCGCCGGCTGGATGAACCTGCGCGCCATGCTGGTGCACGGCGTCAACTTCTTCCTGCTCAAGCCCGGCGCGGTGCTGCTCGCCCTCGGCCTCCTGTTCATGCTGCCGCTCGCCTTCGGGCCGCTCACGATCGGCCGGGTGAGCGTCTCGCTCAACACGATGCTGATCGCCATGGCGGCCGCGACGCTCGGCCTCTCAATGCTCTATTTCGGCGGCATCGCGGCCATCATGTTCGACTATTCCGACACCGTCCGCCCCCGGCTCGAGCGGCTGCTGCCCTACAACGCGACCTTCATCGGCTGCCTGCTGGTGGCCGCGGGCGGCGTGCTCGCGACCGTGCCGCTGATCCGCACCTTCGCGGCGAACGGCTTCGTCCTGCCCACGCTCGGCATCGAGACCCACTGGGCCGTGCTCGGCCTGTGGCTGATCATCGCGGCTTTCGAGACCTTCATCTTCGCCCTGATGGTGCGCGCGCTCGGCATCGCGTTGCCGGCACGCGGCGGCACGGGCAAATGACCCCGTTGCGCGATTTGTGTTGACCAGGCAGATCAGCGGGAACTAAGGATTTCCGACGACCTTCTGGCGCGGTCGCGGGGCCGCAGAACCGGTGAGCGACATGGCTTCCGACACCATCACGACCATCGGCACAGACGACCTGCAAAAGTACTACGGGACCTTGTCCGATCTGCTGTGCCACGTCGCGGTCACCGACAAATCCGGCGAGGCCGTGGACTACGCCGGCGCCGCGACTGCGCTGATGGCCGCCGCACGCGAGACGCATGCGGCCGGCAACAAGCTCATCTTCGTCGGCAACGGCGGCAGCGCCGCGATCGCGAGCCACATGGCGACCGACTACTCGAAGAACGGCGGCATCCGCGCGCTCGCGCTCAACGACGCCAGCATGCTCACCTGCCTGGGCAACGATCTCGGCTACGATCGCGTCTTCGCCAAGCAGGTCGAGCTCTACGCCCGTGCCGGCGACCTCGTCATCGCCATCTCGAGCTCCGGCCGCTCCGCCAACATCCTCAACGCGGTCGATGCCGCGGTCGCGGCCGGCTGCACGGTCGCGACGCTCTCCGGCTTCACGCCGGACA
>CAVPGG010000139.1:0-12834 GCA_963703755.1 uncultured Pseudomonadota bacterium | reverse complement strand
GTCGCCTTCAAGGCTCGTTACGTATTGCTGTTCGCGCTCGCGGACGAGCGCCCGGTCGACGGCCGCGCCTTCATCGCCGCCTATGTCGCGGGCTTCGAGACCGAGTGCAAGCTCGCGCGCGGGGTCAACTTCCACCACTACAACAAGGGCTGGCACGCGACCGCGACGCTGGGCGTGCACGGCGCCGCGGCCGCGGCCTGTCATCTCCTGCGCCTCGACGCGGCGCGCACCGCGACGGCGCTCGCGCTCGCGTCCTCGCTCGCCGCCGGCCTCAAGGCGAACTTCGGCACGATGACCAAGCCGCTGCATGTGGGCCATTGCGCGCGCAGCGGCCTGTTCGCGGCGCTGCTCGCCGCGAAGGACTTCACCGCCAATGCGGGCGCATTCGAGCACAACCAGGGCTTCCTCGAGGTGTTCGATGGGCCCGGCACCTACGACACGGCGCGCATGCTCGAGGGTTGGGGCGCGCCGTTCGACATCGTCACGCCGGGCATCGCGGTCAAGCAGTATCCCTGTTGCGGCAGCACCCATCCGGCGCTGAACGTCATGCTCGATCTGGTGCGCCGCCACGACCTGCGTCCCGATCAGGTCGCGCGCATCGACTGCTGGACGCATGTGCGCCGCCTCGAGCACACCAACCGCCCCGACCCCGACAGCGGGCTCGCGGCGAAGTTCAGCGTGCAGTATTGCGTGGCGCGCGCGCTGACGGATCGCACGATCCGCATCGAGCACTTCGAGGGCGAAGCGTTTCGCGATCCGGCGGTCCGTGCCGTGTTGCCGCGCGTGCATGCCGCCGCCTACACGGAGACGCAGTTTCCCGCCGACAATCACTTCGGTGCCGAGGTGAGCGTGACGACCGTCGACGGCAAGGTCGTTTCCGGCAAGATCGACGAGGCGCTGGGGCGCACCAGCGCCAACCCGCTGCCGGCGGCGCGGCTGCGCGAGAAGTTCGAGAACTGCATCGCCCGTGTGCTGCCGGCCGCGCGCGCGAAAGCCCTCGCCGACATGATCGAGCGGCTCGACACGCTCGCCGACATGCGCGCGCTGAGCGCCCAGCTCGGGCCGGCCGCGGCGGAGCAGAGGAAGCGCGCGTAGGGGTACGACGCTAGCGCTCCTTCTCCCCCTGAAGGGGAGAAGGAACGCAGCCGGCGTGCTCACCTCACATTGCCTCGCGCTGCCAAACCTGCTGAAACGCCGGCATGAGCAACAACCCCGTCCCGTCCGACTACCGCCTGCGCATGCCCGGGCCCGCCGCGGTACCGGACCGCGTGCGCGCCGCCTGCGCGTTGCCGATGATCTCGCATCGCGGGCCGGAGTTCCGCAGCCTTCTGACCGAGGTGACGCAAGGCCTGCGCGCGCTGATCGGCGCGGCGGGCGACGTGTTCCTGCTCGGCACGTCCGGCACCGGCGCCATGGAGGCGGCGCTGGTCAATGTGCTCTCGGCCGGCGATGCGGTGCTGGTGGTGGAGAACGGGCAGTTCGGCGAGCGCTTTGCGTCGATTGCGGCGACGCTGCCGGTGACGGTCGACAGGATGATCGTGCCCTGGGGCGAGGCGCCGGACGCCGCCGACATCGCGGCGCGCGTCGCGACACAAGCCTATCGCGCCGTCGTGGTGGTGCACAACGAGAGCGCGACCGGCGTGGTCGCGGATCTGGCCGCGATCGGCGCGGCGCTGCGCCGCAGCGACGCGCTGCTCGTGGTCGACGCGGTCTCCGGCGTGGGCGGCATCGAGATGCGCATGGACGACTGGGGCGTCGACGTGATGGTCGCGGCCTCGCAGAAGTCGCTGATGTGCCCGCCCGGTCTCGCCTGCGCGGCGGTGAGCGCCCGGGCGATGGGCGTGGTCGAGGCGGCGCACGGCGTGCCGCGCTTCACGTTCGACTTCCGCCGCGCCCGGAGCGCGCTAGCGAAGAACGAGACGCCGTTCACGCCGCCGGTGTCGCTGATCCTAGGATTGCGCGAGGCGCTGCGCATGATCGCCGAGGAGGGGGCGTCCGCGGTGCTGGCGCGGCACGCGCGGCTCGCGGCGGCGCTGCGCGCGGGCTTTGCGGCGCTCGGGCTGCCGATGTTCCCGCGCGGGAATTTCTCGGCGACCGTCACGGTCGGCCGCGTGCCCGACGGCCTCGACGGCGGCGCCATCGTGCGCCACATGTACGACCGCTATCGCACCGTGATCGCGAGCCAGCGCACCAAGCTCGACAACCGCGTCATCCGCATCGGCACCATGGGCGCGGTCGGGCCGGCGGATGTGCTCACGGACCTGCACTACCTCGAATGCACGCTGCGCGACCTCGGCCGCGCGCCGGAGGCGGGCGCCGGCGTCGCGGCAGCCGCAAGGGTGCTGGCGAATAAATCCCGATAACGTCATTGCGAGCCCTCGGGTCTTGCCTTCGGCAAGCCCAAGGACAAGCTAAGCGAAGCGAAGCGAAGCAATCTCGTTTCACTTGCGCATGCGTTCGCGGATCGAGATTGCTTCGTCGCGCTGCGCGCTCCTCGCAATGACGGGCGATGGAAGACCGCGTTTCGCTTATTGTTTTCCGCCCTCGTTCGTATACGGTTTCGCCGCCTCTTTCCCCGGCTCACGCGGAGGTCCCATGCGCGCCCGTCGCCTTTTCCTCTTCTGTCTCGCCGCTCTCGCGTTCGCATCGCCGGCCGCGGCGCAGAGCAAGGTCATCGTCTACACGGCGAACGAATTGAACCTCAACCGCTTCATGTTCGAGGCGTTCACCCGGGATACCGGCATCCAGGTCGAGCCCGTGGTGGCGGGCTCGGGCGTGCTCATTCGCCGCATCGCGTCCGAGCGCCAGCATCCGCTCGGCGACGCCGTGATCGGCGTGAGCCGTGCGCTGCTCGCCTCCAACAAGGCGCTGCTCGCGCCCTATGCGTCGCAGAACAAGGCGGCCGTGCCGGCGCACTACCGCGATGCGGACGATGCCTGGGTCGGCACCAACCTGCACCTGCTGGTGATCCTGCAGAACACCAAGGCGCTGCCCGCCGACGCGGGGCCGACGAGCTGGGCCGACCTGCTCGACCCGAAATGGAAGGACAAGATCGCCTTCACGGATCCGGCGAATTCCGGCTCGGCCTACTCGACGCTGACGATGCTGGCGCAGATGTGGGGCGGCGGCGATGCCGGCTGGGACAAGGTGGCCAAGCTGCTGGCCAACACCAAGGTGCTCAACCGCTCAAGCCTCGTGTTCCAGGGCGTCGGCAACGGCGAATTCGCGCTCGGCATCTCGCTCGAATATGCGGGCTATCTGTGGAAATCGAATGGCGCGCCCGAGAAGGTGGTCTATCCGAAGGACGGCACGATCGCGCAGATGGAGGGCGTCGCCATCATCAAGGGCGGCCCGAACGCCGACGCCGCGAAGAAATTCGTCGACTGGGCGACGCGCAAGGACGTGAACGAGGCGATCCTGCGCTTCGCGTTCCGCCGGCCGGCGCGGCAGGACATCGACCTCTCGGTGCTGCCGGGCGGAATGCCGCAGCTCACGACGCTCAAGCTCGTCGACTACGACGAGGACGGCTGGATCACCCGGCGCGTCGAGACCATGCAGAAGATCCAGGACATCATCCGCCGCACGCGGTAGCCTAGACCGCGAACGGAGAGCCGCCTGTCCGCGATCAGCATCGAGGGCGTCGCGCGCAGCTTCGGCGGCGTGCGCGCGGTCGACGACGTCTCGCTCGGCGTTCGCGACGGCGAGTTCTTCACGCTGCTCGGGCCGTCGGGCTGCGGCAAGACCACGCTGTTGCGCATGGTGGCGGGCTTCTGCGCGCTCGACGCCGGCCGCATCCTGTTCGGCGCGACGCGCATCGACACCCTGCCGCCGCACCGCCGCAACACCGGCATGGTGTTTCAGAACTACGCGGTGTTTCCGCATCTGACCGTGGGCGACAACGTCGCGTATGGGCTGCGGGCGCGCAAAGTGCGCGCCGACGAGGTGCGCGCGCGCGTCGCCCGCGCGCTCGAGCTGGTGCAGCTCGCGGGCTACGCCGAGCGCTGGCCGCACCAGGTGTCGGGCGGTCAGCTGCAGCGCGTCGCGATCGCGCGCGCGGTCGCGATCGAGCCCGACGTGCTGCTGCTCGACGAGCCGCTCTCCAATCTCGACGCCAAGCTGCGCGTCGAGATGCGCGGCGAGATCCGCCGCCTGCAGCAGCTGCTCGGCATCACGGTGCTGTACGTGACGCACGACCAGGAGGAGGCGCTGGCGATCTCCGACCGCATCGCGGTGATGCGCGCCGGCAAGGTCGAGCAGGTGGCGGCGCCGCGCGCGATCTACGCGCGGCCCGCAACGCCGTTCGTCGCGAGCTTCGTCGGCACCGCCAACCTGGTCGCCGGCACCGTGACGGCACGCGCCGGCGAGGTCATCGAGGTGGCGTTCGCGGGCGGCGCGATCCACGCCATCGGCCGTGCCGGCGCGCCGGGCGAGACCGTGACGGTGTCGCTGCGGCCCGAGGCGCTGCGCGTGCTGGGCGCGGGCGAGCCGGCCCCGGCCGGATGGGCGACGCTCGCCGGGACGCTCGGCGCCGTCGAGTTCCTCGGGCCGATCACGCGCTTCGTGGTGACGCTTGCCGACGGCACTGCGCTGCACGTGATGGCGCTCGCGCCGCCGCTGGCGGCCGGCGAGGTGACGGTGGCGTACGACCCGCGCAGCGTGGTGGTGGTCGGGGAGGGAGAGTGATCGTGAGAGGCATCGCGGGAGATGCGCTCTTCACCCTCCCCTGCAGGGGGAGGGTCGACCGCCGTCGCGAAGCGAGGGCGGTCGGGGTGGGGTGGCGGCGCCTCAGCCACCCCACCCCGGCTCGCTTCGCGCGCCGACCCTCCCCCTGCAGGGGAGGGTGAAGCGTGCGCGCTTTCCTCGCCCGGCGTGCGTTTCCGCTCACCATCGGTGCGGTCGCGGTCGTCTTTCTCGGGTTGTTCTTCCTGCTGCCGCTGATCAACGTGTTCGGGGCGAGCATCCTCGATGCCAGCGGGCGGCACTTCACGGCGGCGAACTACGTCAGCATTCTGACCAACCGGTTCTTTCTCGCGGCGCTCGCCAACAGCCTGATGATCGCGGCGGCGGCGGCCGTGCTGGCGGTGGTGGTCGGCGTGCCGTTCGCGTTCTGCCTCGCGCGGGTGCCGATCGGCGGCAAGGCGGCGCTGCTCGCGCTCGCGGCGCTGCCGCTGGTCCTGCCGTCGTTCGTGAGCGCCTATGCGCTGGTGCTGATGTTCGGGCGCGCCGGCATCGTCACCGGCTGGCTGCACGCGATCGGCATCCCGTTGCGCTCGATCTACGGCGCGGGCGGCATCATCGCGGTCTATGTGCTCACCCTCTATCCCTACGTGGTGCTGCCGACCGTCGCGGCGTTCCGCGCGGTCGACGTGTCGATGGAGGAGGCGGCGCAGAACCTCGGGGCGAGCCCGGCGCGCATGCTGCGCACCGTGATGCTGCCGCTGGTGCTGCCCTCGATCCTCGCCGGCGCGCTGCTCGTGTTGATCGAGGCGCTGGAGAATTTCGGCGTGCCCTTCGTGCTCGCCGAGGACCGGCCGATCTTGTCGGTCGAGGCCTACAAGCTGTTCGTCGGCGAGACCTCCGACAATCCGGCCTCGGCCGGCGTGCTCGGCATGGTGCTGATCTGTTGCACGGTCGCGGCGCTGCTGGTGCAGCGCGGCGTGCTGGCGCGGCGCGGCTTTGCGACCGCCGCGCGCCAGGCGCCGCCGCCGCTCGTGCTGCGCCCGGCGCTACGGCGCGGCGCCGCCGCCTATTGCTGGCTCGTGGTCGGCGCCGCGCTGGTGCCGTTCGCGGCCGTGGTGGTGATCTCGCTCATGCGGTTCCAGGGGCCCGTGATGTATCCGGCCCTCTCGCTCGGCAATTTCGCGCAGTTGTTCGCCCAGTCGTATCGGCCGCTCCTCAACACGCTGCTGCTCGCGACGCTCGGCGCCGCCGGCGCGCTCATCATCGGCGTGCCGATCGGCTACCTGGTGACCCGCACGCGCTCGCGCCTCACGGCAGCGCTCGACGTCGTCGCGACCGCGCCCTTCGCGGTCGCCGGCACGGTGCTCGGCATCGGCCTCGTGCTTGCGTTCGGCGGCGGCGCCCTGCCGCTGACCGGCACGTGGATGATCATGGTGCTCGCCTACATGGTGCGCAAGCTGCCGTTCTCGGTGCGCTCGGCCGGCGCGATCCTGCAGCAGATCGACCCGAGCCTGGAGGAAGCCTCGGTCAACCTCGGCGTGCCGCCGGCGGCGACGTTCGCGCGCATCACGCTGCCGCTGATGCTCGGCGGGGTGGTCGGCAGCTTCGTGCTCGGCTTCGTCACCATCGCGTCGGAGCTCAGCGCGACGGTCGTGCTCTACAGCGGGCCGTGGACCACGATGACGGTGGTGATGTTCCAGGCGCTCGAAGGCACCAGCGCCGGCGTCGCCGCGGCGGCCGCGACCGTGCTGATCGTGTGCACGGTGCTGCCAGTCGCGCTGGTCTACCGCGTGCTGCGGCGGCGCGAGCTCGCGTTGGTGTGAGGCGCGGCCGCGGCCGCCGTCTCACACTGCGAGCTCGATCAACTTCGCCCGTAGTTGCCCATCCACGACCTCGATGCGCGCGACCGACACGGGCAGGTCGAACCGCCGCGGGCCGGCGCTGCCCGGATTGAGCCAGAGCACGCCGGCGCGCGTCTCGATCGAGGGCTTGTGCGAGTGGCCGAAGATCACGGCAGCAAAGCCGGCCGTCGGCGGATCGAGATCGAGCTCGTCGAGGATGTGCAGGACATAGATGAGGCGCCCGCTGACCTCGATCAGCTCGGTCATCGGCAGCCGGGCTGCCCAGCTTCCCTTGTCGACGTTGCCGCGCACCGCGTGCAGGGGCGCCAGCGCGCGCAGCGCGTCAAGCACCGCAGGATTGCCGACGTTGCCGGCATGAATGATGAGGTCGCTGCCGGCGAGCGCATCGAGCGCCTGCGGACGCAGCAGGCCGTGCGTATCCGAGATGACGCCGACAATGTGGCTCATGCCGGCGGGCACGCGCGATAGCCGAACCGGTGGATCATGTCGGCGCCCGAGACGGTGAAGAACGGATCCACCTTGTCCATGGCGTGATGCGCCATCAGGAAGGCGCGCAGCCGTCCGTTGTAGTGCGGCAGGAAGAGCTTGAGGTAATACTCGCTCTTGACGCGGTGATTGTCGTGCGGGGCGTGAAACAGGAAGGTCGCGCCCGGGCCAACGCAGACGTTGCGGATGCCGAGGAAGAGCGTGCAGGACGACTGGCAATGGCCGTCGATGCGAAACAGCTCGCCGCTGCGATTGTACTGCTCGACCACCGGCTCGAAGCGCGCATACGGGCCGCCGCTCTCGTAGCCGGCCGAGGAGCCGGCGGCGTGTGCCGCCATCGGGGTGAGGGCGAGCATGGCGGCGAGCAGACGCTTCATCGTGGGCCTCCCGGTTGTCTCGCGGCTGCGCCGGATCGACGGGCCGACGCGAAGGACGATGCACATTATAGTGCGTCCGCGGCGCGTCGGAATTCCCGGGCGGCGTGAAAGCAGCGCGCCACGCATCTTGTGGCTGTCATACATCGCTGTCACGATGGGCGCCAAATCGGAGCATCCCATGCGATCGACCCGGACCTTGGCGGTATGCGCGGCGCTCATGGGCGTCACGGCGGTGCCGGCGGCGGCCTGGGGACCGGAAGGGCATTCGATCGTCGCCGAGATCGCGCAGCGGCGGCTCACGCCCGAGGCCGCCGCCATGGTGGCGCATCTCCTCGGCAACGGCCATTCGCTCGCCGCGATCGCGAGCTGGGCGGACGACATCCGCGACCAGCGGCCGGAGACCTACAACTGGCATTTCGTCGACATTCCGCTCGCGACGCCCAAATACGACGCGGCGCGCGACTGCAAGCTCGACCCGAAGAAGGGCGATTGCATCGTGCTGGCGCTCGGCCGCGTCGATAAGGACCTGCGTTGCGGCAGCGACGAGACGAAGGTCGACGCGCTGAAGTTCGCCGTGCATTTTCTCGGCGACATCCACCAGCCGCTGCACACCGTGCTGGAGGCGCTCGGCGGCAACAAGATCAGGGTCGGCGTGCTCATGCATGGGCAGACCTGCACGGGCACGTGCGAGCCAACGCTCACGTCGAGCAACCTGCATGCGGCCTGGGACGTCGACCTGATCCGCGCCACCGTGTGGGACTGGGGTCACTACGTCGACCGGCTGGAAAGCGGCTGGCTGCAGGGCGCCGAAGCGACGAAGCCGGGCATCGACGGCGGCACGCCGGAGGCGTGGGCGAACGAGACGCACGGCTACGCGCCGATCGTGTGGAGCGAGCGGCCGGCCGACGATGTGCTCGGCGACGCCTACTACAACGCCGTGCTGCCGATCCTCGATCGCCAGCTCGGGGTCGCGGGGCTGCGGCTCGCGCGCTTTCTCAACGAGGCGGCGGCCGCGAAGTGCACGGGCAATTAGCCGAAGGCTGCACGACGATCGCAAGCGTCGGGAGGAAGTCATGGCACAGCGCAGAGCGGCGATGGGACACGGTGTCCTGCCGGCCACGATGTTGGCGATCTTGGCGGCGCCGGCGAGCACGCCGGCGCAGGCCGATGTCTCGGGCTGCCCCCAGGCGCCGCCGGCTGCCGCGTTCGACAGCACGTGGCCGATCAATCTCGGGCTGCTGCAACAGCGGCTGATCGTCTATCGCTGCAACGACTACATGAAGGATTTCGCCGCTGAGGTCGCCAAGGCGCGCGCATGGGTCGAGCAGCGCGCGCCGCAAGTCGTCAAGCCCGCCGTCGTGTTCGACATCGACGAGACCTCGCTGTCGAACTGGGAGCAGCTCAACCACAACCAGTTCGCCTACGTGCCGAGCGGCCCGTGCGACCTGAAATCGGGCATGGCTTGCGGCCAGCGCGAATGGGAGCTCGGCGCGCGCGGCGTCGCGCTCACGCCGACGCTCGAGCTTTTCCGTTTCCTGCAAACCCTGAAGGACAAGGACGGCGGCGCGGTCGCGCTGTTCTTCGTTACCGGGCGGGGCGAGGACCCGTTCGAGCGCACCGCGACCGAGTGGAACCTGCGTCGCGAGGGCTACGAGGGCTGGCAGCGGCTCTATATGCGCCCGTCGAACAATCCCGGCGCGAACGTCGCGGTCTACAAGACCCGCGCGCGCCGCGACATCGAGGATATGCACTACGCCATCATCGCCAATCTCGGCGACCAGTACAGCGATCTGATCGGCGACGACGCCGGCGACCATGCGGAGCGCTGCTACAAGCTGCCGAACCCGTTCTATTTCATCCCGCCCGCGCTGCCGGAGGCGGGGTTGAAGTGCTTGAATCATTGACGCGGTAGGCAGGGCAAAGGCGGCCCCGACCGTCGTTCGATGCACGATGTTTGATCCGCCGTGCCCACGCGAGCTTGCGCCGTGGCTACCCGTCGGCGCCGAGCAGCGCCGCGGCAAATGCGCTGGCGATGGCGGGGCGGCTCTTGCCGGCTTGGGCGGCGTCGCCGATCACGACGACCTTCTGCTCCGGCCGCGCGAGCGCGCGCAGCGCCTCGCCGGTCGCGCGGCGGGCACGGTGGTAGAACCAGTCGCGCAGCGTGTCGTTGGACAAGAGCGCGCGCAGGACGGGCCAGCGGCCGGCGCCGCGATCGAGCAGCGCGGTCACGAGCGGGCCGAGGCCGAAGCGATAGCGCGCACCGGTCGCGATGACGATGCGGTCGAACGCGGCGAGCTCGGCCGGCGCTTTCGTCACGTCGGTGTTGTAGCGGAAGGCGGTGCCGTTTTGCGCGCAGGCCGCGACGAGATCATTCACGTAGCGCTCGAACGAGAACGGATCGGCGGCGACCTCCTGGAACAGCGGCGCCTTGCCGACTTGGCGGAACGCGCCGCCGGCCTGCGCGGTGCGCTCGAACACCGTCACCTGGTTGCCGGCCGCGACGAGCGACGCATAGGTGAGGCCGGCGGGGCCGGCGCCGATCACGGCGATGCGCTCGCCCTTCGGCGGCTTGCCCTTGGCGAACTGCGTCTCGCGGCCCGCCATGCCGTTGACGACGCAGCGCAGCTGCGTGCCGCCGCGCATCTCGTTGACGCAGGTGTTGCACGCAAGGCAGCGGCGGATCGGCGCGTTGCGGCCGAGCTTGGCGACCCAGTCGGGATCGGCGATCAACGTGCGGCCGAGCGAGACGAAGTCGGCCTTGCCGTCGGCAACCGCCGCGGTCGCGGTCTCCGGGTCGCCGAGGCGGCCGACCGCGATCACGGGCACGGCGACCTGCTTCTTCACCTGCGCGGCGTAGTCGAGGAAGGTGGCGTCGGGATACTGCATCGGCGGGATCATGCGCGCGGCCGAAGGCAGGGAGCGATAGTGACCGGCCGCGACGTGCAGCGCGTCGGCGCCCGCATCTGCGGCCCACACCGCGACCTTGATGCCGTCGGCTTCGGGCATGCCTTCGGGAAAATAATCGTCGACCGAGATGCGGAAGATCACCGGGATGGTCACGGCGGCCTTGACGGCGCGCAGCACGTCGAGGCCGAAACGCGCGCGGTTCGCGAGCGAGCCGCCGTAGTCGTCGGTGCGGCGGTTCTCGAACGGGGTGAGGAACTGGGAGATGAGATAGCCGTGCGCGGCGTGGATCTCGACGCAGTCGAAGCCGGCCGCCTGCGCGCGCGCGGCCGCGGCCGCGAAGGCCGCGGTGGTGTCGCGGATGTCGGCGAGGGTCATCTCCTTGGGGACGATCGTCTCGTTGGTCACCTCGAACACCGGATGCGGGATCGCCGAGGGCGCGAGCGGCGTCTCGCCGCAAATGTCCTGGCGCGTGTGGCCGCCGCCATGGCCGAGCTGGATCGAGCACCTGGCGCCGCCCGCGTGGATGGCGTCGACGAGACGCCTGAGGCCGGGGAGGAAGCGGTCGTCGTAGATGCCGAGCTCGCGCTTGCGGTGGCGCCCGGCGCGGGTGGGCGAGGCCATCTCGACGGTGATCAGCCCGACGCCGCCGCGCACGCGCGCCATGTAGTAGGCGATCGTGTCGTCGGTGACGTGGCCTTCCGCATCGGAGAGCCGCGTCGTCATCGGCGGCATGACGATGCGGTTCCGGGTCTCGAGCGCGCCGATGCGGCCGGGGGTGAGGAGGGGGTTCATAGACAAGATCACATCGCCTTCACCTCGCCGCCGTCCATGTCGATGGTAGCGCCGTGCAGCCAGCGGCCGCGCGGGGAGACCAGGAAGGCGACGAGGCCGCCGATGTCCTCGGGCGCGCCGAAGCGGGTGACGCCGATGTCGTTGCGGTGCCACTCGCGCACCTCGGCCTCGCTCTTGCCGGTGCGCTCCATGTCGGCGCGGATGCGGCGCCACAGGCGCTCGGTCTCGACATAGCTCGGATGGATGGTGTTGACCTGCACGCCATCGGTCTTGCCGCGGTCCGCGAGCGCCTTGCTGAAGGCGGCGGCCGCGGCGTTGACCGAGCTGCCGATCGTGAAGGCCGCGATCGGCATGCGGCCGCTGGTGCCGCCGATGGTGACGATCGAGCCCTTGCGGTCGCGCAACGACGGCCAGGCGGCGCGGGCGAGCCGCACATGGGCGAAGAATTTCAGCCCGTAGCCCTCGGCCCAGTCGGCGTCGGTGAGCTCGAGGAAATCGCCGCGCTTGGTGGTGCCCGCGTTGTTGACCAGGATGTCGATGTGGCCGAAAGCGCGCTTGGCGGCCTCGACCAGCGTCGCGGGCGCGCCCTCGGCGCGCAGGTCGCTCGTCGCATACTGCGCCTTGCGCCCGAGCTTCGTCACCGCCGCGACCACCTCGTCGAGCGCCTTCTCGTCGCGCCCCGTGAGCATCACGTCGCAGCCTTCGCCGGCGAGCGTCAGCGCGATGCCGCGGCCGATGCCGCGGCTCGAGCCGGTCACCAGCGCCACCTTGCCTGTCAGTCCGAGATCCATTGTTTGCCTATCCTCTGTCGCGCGAATGGCCAATGGCGAATGGCGAATAGATACCGATCTTTCTCACCATTCGCCATTCGCCGCTCGCGCGGTTGATCCCGCGCCTGACAGCCTCGTATAAGTGTAGCCGCACCTACGCATTTCCGCACCGGGATCGACAGCATGCGCATCAAGGCGAACGGCATCACCTTCAACTACACGGTCGACGGGCCCGAGGGCGCGCCATGGATTGTGTTCTCCAACTCGCTTGCCACCACGGCCGCGATGTGGGACGAGCAGGCGGCGGCGCTCAAGGGCAAATATCGCGTGCTGCGCTACGACCAGCGCGGCCATGGGGCCACCGATGCGCCGGCCGGGCGCTATGCGTTCGACACGCTGGTGGCGGACGCGGCGGCGCTGATGGATGCCGTCGGCATCAGACAAGCGCATTTCGGCGGCCTGTCGATGGGCGGCGCGACCGCGCTCGGCCTTGCGCAGCAGCATCCGGACCGGGTGAACGGCATCATCATCTGCGACTCGGGGTGCATGTCGACGCCAGCGTCGAGCCAGCAGTGGGAGGAGCGCATCGTGGTCGCGCAGCAGAAGGGGATGGAGGCGCTGGTCGAGTCGACGATGGCGCGCTGGTTCCCGCCCGAGACGGTGGCGAAGAATCCGCCGCACCTCGACAAGGTGCGGGCGATGATCCGCGGCACGCCCGTGAACGGCTTCATCGGCTGCGCGGCCGCGCTCGCCGACCACAACTACAACGCCAAGGTGGCGAGCGTGAAATGCCCGGTGCTGTTCATCTGCGGCGAGAAGGACGGCACCACGCCGGCCGCCATGCAGGACATGCAGAAGCGCCTGCCGGGCTCGCGCTACGTCGAGATGGCCGGGGCGGGGCGCATCTCCAACATGGACCGGCCGGCTGAGTTCAATAAGGCGATCGCGGAGTTTCTCGGA
>CAVPGG010000138.1:0-4006 GCA_963703755.1 uncultured Pseudomonadota bacterium | reverse complement strand
AACGTCGACTATCTCGATTACGTTGCGGCGGCGCCGATCCCGGGCATCATGGTGATCGAGGATCTCCACGGCGAGCACGCGGGCTTCGGCGCGTTCTGGGGCGAGGTGCAGTCGAACCTGCACAAGGCGCTCGGCTGCCTCGGCACCATCACCAACGGCTCGATCCGCGACATCCCGCAGATCCCGCCCGGCTTCCAGATGCTTGCTGGCTCGATCTCGCCGTCGCACGCCTATGTGCACGTGGAGGATTTCGGCGTGCCCGTCACGATCCACGGCATGGCGACGGCGAGCGGCGATCTCATCCATGCCGACCGCCACGGTGCCGTGGTGGTGCCGCTCGCGACCGTCGCCGGGATGAAGCCCGCCTTCGACAAGCTCATGGCGCAGGAAGCGCGCATCATCCAGGCATCGCGCGCGCCGGGCGCGACGGTCGAATTGATCAAGGCGGCGTTGCGCGGGTAGTCGTTAGAAAGCCCACCTGCCGCATTTTCTGCGTCATGCCCGCGCTTGTCGCGGGCATCTACGTCTTTCTTGCTTGCGAGTAAGGACTTGGATGGCCGGGACTTAAGCGAGCGAAGCGACACCGTTCTTCGAACGGCTATGCCCGGCCATGACGATGAATGGCTTTGAACGCTGCTTGCCTCGGCCGCGACTAATACGAGTTGATCGCAGCCAAGGCTCGTGCACGGATGACCCATCTGCGGCTCGCGCTCATCGTGTTCGGCGCGACGGTTGCCGGCGTCGGAGCGCTGGCCGCGATCGTCGCCACCACCGGCCGCGCCCTGCCCTTTCATTTTCCGCGGGGCCGATGCGTGCTTCGGCCGCGTCTACGGCGAGGCATTCCTCAAGGCACATCCGGAGCACCGCGTCAGCGAGATCTATGTCCATCGCACGTTCACGCCCGGCCAATGGAACGAGGACGCGCGCCCGCGCGCGCAGCAGATCGCGGCTGACCGCGCGAGCAGCCATGATCTCTCCATCACCGTTCTCGCCCGCTTCCGCGACAAGCCCGGCGCCTACGATCGCGACGTGATATGCGAATTCGACGGCATCGCCGGCGCGACCTGCTATTCCGACTGCGACGGCGCGCACTTCTCGGTCCATCCGGACGGCCGCGGGCTCGTCCTCGATCGCAGCGCGTCGACGAGCTTCGTCAGCCTCACGGGCCTCTACGCCGGCGCCAGGAGCGGCGTGCGGATGTACCTGGCGAAAGAGGGCATCGACTATCGGCTCGACCCCATGCCGATCGCCGACTGCCTCGGCGCCTACGAGCGCCCGGCCGCACCGCTCAAGTGAGCGCGCGCGCGAGCGCCGCGACTGCGATGCCGGCGATCACGACCCAGGGACAAGCAGCGCTCTCTGCGATGCGGCAGCAAGAAGCGGAGTTCATGCGGCCGCCGCCGAAGCTATCCCTGCGCGTGTCATCGATCGACGTTGGTGACGCGCACGGTTCAATGGAGACAGTTCGAATGAGCAAAGAGCAAGACAACAAGGCCGTCGTCGGCCGGTGGTTCACGCATTTCTGGGGCAAGACGTGCGATCTCGCGATCGTCGACGAGCTCGCCGCGCCGGGCATGCTCTTGCAATACTCGCTGCATGCGCCCCGGCGCGGCCGCGACGATATCAAGGCGTTCATGACCGACTTCCGCCAGGCGTTTCCGGACCTCAACTTCTGGGGCACCGCGGAGCTGATCGCCAAGGACGACTACGTCGTCGGCCGTTGGGAAGGCGGCGGCACGCACACGGGCCCGGCGTTCAGCGACTTCCTGATCGGCACGCTTCCTGCCGCGACGGGACGCAAGATGCACTTCACCGGCGTGACGGTCCTGCGCGTGCAGAGCGGCAAGATCGTCGAAGAGATCGGTCTTGACGACGGTGTTACCGCCCTCATGCAGCTCGGTCTTCTCAAGGCGGCCGCCTGACACGGCAGCCGTCCCGTCTGGCGGCGAGTTTGCCTGAAGCGACGAGGCCCGCGCGATCACCGCGCGGGCCGTGCACTGATCGCCCGGGAAGCGGCAGCGAGCGCGGAGTTCCGACTCAAGTGAGCCAGGCGCGCGCCAGCGCCGCCACCGCCATGCCGACGATCACGGCGAGGAGGTCATTGCGCCGCAGGATCATGACCATACAGGCCGCCGCGATCGCCAGCATCGCGGGCAAGCCTTCGCGCGCCGCGATCGGCAGCACGGTCGCGACCACGACCGTGCCGGGCAGCGCCTCGAGCATGCGGCGCACCCGCGCGGTGAGCGGCACGTGCGCCATCAGCCAGAAGCCGCCGGCGCGCATCGCATAGGTCACCGCCCCCATGGCGAGGATGGCGGCGATCACGCCGGGACCCTTGAGATCGAGGCCGCCGAGGTCAGGCATCGGCATCATCCTCGGCAAAGCCCTCCGCGATGCTGCCGGCGATCCCGCCCGTGATGATGAACCACCAGCCGGAAAGGAGATATTCGGTCGCGAGCGCGACGAGGCCCGCGATGCCCCAGGCGATCGCGCGCCGCCGCCCGCGCCACAGCGGCACCAGCATGGCGGTGAAGAAGATCGGCAGCACGAGGTCGAGGGCGATCCTGCGCGGATCGGCGACGAGCGCGCCGAGCTCGTAGCCGACGATCGTCGCCGCGATCCAGGCGACCAGCACCATGAGCGCGCCGCCGAAAAAGGCCGCCGCGTCGTTGCCGCCCTCGGCGCGGTAGCGCATCATGATCACCCAGCCCGGATCGGTAGTGAACTGCAGCAGCGGATAGATCTGCCAGGCCGGCAGCGGGCCGAGCCACGGCCGCAGCGACGCTCCGAACAGCAGCATGCGTGCGTTGACGGTCGCGACCACGAGCGCGAGCGCCATGACGCCGGCCGCCGTCATGTGCTGCGGCCACGCCTCCATGGCGACGAGCTGCGAGGCGCCTGCATAGACCCAGGCGTTCATCAGCAGCGCGTGCAGGAGGTCGAAGCCCTTGCGCGCCTCGGTGGCGCCGACGACCGCGCCGAAGGCCATCATGCCGGGCAGCGACGGCAGCAGCAGCCAGGCGCCGAGGCGCAGGCCGGCAAGCGACCAGTATGGCCGCGCCGCGGCATCGAGACGATTGTCGGTCATGGGTGAGCGGCGCGCGAAAACGGGAGCGACCCAGTAACAAAGCGCCCCCGCCGCGACAACCGCAGCCGCGCATGGGCCACCGGCGTAAAAGCATTGCGCCCGCCGAAGGGCGGGCGCTCAGCTTGTTGTCGCTTACTCCGACCTCACGCGGTCGGCTGCGGCTCCATCCCGCCGGTGCCGCCGGGGCGCGGGCGCGGCTTGCCGGTGGTCGGCACCGCCGAGCCGCGCGGCGTGGCGGGCTCGATCACCGACTCGCGGTTCGGGCGCTTGCCGTTGAGCAGGTCCTTGATCTCGTCGCCCGACAGCGTTTCGAACTCGAGCAGGCCCTTGGCGAGCAGCTCGAGATCGGCGCGCTTCTCTTCCAGGATCTTGCGCGCCTCGTCGTGCCCCACTTCGACCAGCCGCCGGATCTCGCCGTCGATCTTCTGCGCGGTCGCCTCCGACACGTTCTGCTGGCGCGCGACCGACATGCCGAGGAAGACCTCGTCCTGGTTCTCGCCGTAGGAGACGGCGCCGAGCTCCTCCGAGAAGCCCCAGCGCGTCACCATCATGCGCGCAAGGCGCGTCGCCTGCTCGATGTCGGACTGCGCGCCCGACGTGACCTTGTTCTTGCCGAAGATCATCTCCTCGGCGACGCGCCCGCCCATCATGATGGCGAGCCGCGAGGTCATCTGCTCGTAGCTCATCGACAGCTTGTCGCGCTCCGGCAGCTGCATGACCATGCCGAGCGCGCGGCCGCGCGGGATGATCGTCGCCTTGTGCACCGGATCGGTGGCGACGACGGTGAGCGCGACCAGTGCGTGGCCGCCTTCGTGATAGGCGGTGAGGTTTTTCTCTTCCTCGGTCATGACGAGCGACTTGCGCTCGGCGCCCATCATCACCTTGTCCTTGGCGTCCTCGAACTCGACTTGCGTCACC
>CAVPGG010000137.1:0-11417 GCA_963703755.1 uncultured Pseudomonadota bacterium | reverse complement strand
AACGCAGTCCTCCTCGAAGCCTGGCTCGCCCTTGCCGGTCGCACGATGGAATTTCCAATGATGCCACGGGCAGGTGACGTAGTCGCCGTCGAGGCGACCCTCGCCAAGCGGCCCGCCCGCGTGGTTGCACGCATTGGCGAGCGCGCCGAAGGCTCCGTCGCGGAACGACAGCGCGATGTCGCGATTCTGCACGCTGATGCGCCGCAGCGGCGTAGCGCCAAGCTCGGCGGCCGCGCCCACGTCAACCCAGTTCTCGCCGGCCATGATGGTTCTCCTGATGATGCGCGCTTACGTAACCATGATCGCGGCCGGCGTGCCGGGCGCAAGCGGCGTCGGATCGACCTCGACGAGCCCGCCCGCGAGGCGCACCCGATGGGTCACGAGCTTCTCGGTGAACGGCGGCGGCGCGCAGCCATCGGCGAGCAGGTACTGGTAGCCGTGCCACGGACACGTGATGCAGCCGTCGATGATGCGGCCCTCGCCGAGCGGGCCGTTCTGGTGCGCGCACAGATTGGTGACGGCGCCGACCTGGTTGCCGTCGCGAAACACCGCGATGCGCTCGCCGCCCGGCGCCGTGACGATGCGCGCGCCCTTGTCGGGAATCGAGGCGAGCGCGCCGACCGTGAGCCAGCCGCCCGGCGCTGGCGCGCGATCCATCTTGCGCTCGCGCCAGCCGGCGACCAGATGCAGCCACGTGACGATGCCGAAACTGCCGAGCAGCATGACCGGCACGAGCGGCGAGCGCTCGTCCTGCATGTGGCCGAGCGCGACATGCACGATGACGAGGCCATAGCCGACATAGAGCAGCATGTGGAGGAATTTCCAGATGCGCGGGGTGAGGAACATCAGCCAGAAGTCGTGGCTGGTCGCGGCGAGCAGGAACAGGATCAGCAGGGCGGCCAGCCCGAGCGCCTTGAACGGGAAGCCGATGAACTTGGTGTAGTCGCCCCACTTGGTGAGCTCGGCCGCGAGGTTGGGCAGCGCATTGAGCGAGATGTACCAATCGAGCAGACAGGCGAAATGGAAGCTCGCGACCAGGAAGGCGAGCACGCCGAGATGGCGGCGGTTGTAGAGGAGCTTGAGGAAGCGCCGGTCGAGCCGCGCCAGCGGGCCGATCGACAGGATGATAGTCAGCATGATGCAGGCGCAACTCCCGCTCGCGCAAATCCATAAATCGATCGCGTCCGGATGGGTCTTCGGTGGTTCGGTGCGCCACGCGATCGCGAGGTAGCCGGCGATGTAGAGGATGACGCCGGCGATCATGATCGCGTCATAGACGACCTTGTCGCAATTCCACTGCACCGCGCGCAGGCCCACGCTCATGCGGCGCGCTCCACCGAAATGGCAAGCGGGACGGCGCGCGCATGCTCGGGCGGCGGCCGCAGCCACAGCGCCAGGGCCACGCCGAGCACGACCAGCAGCGCCAGGATCGGCCAGACGATGCGGTGAAGGGAGCGATGCGTCCGTGTCATGCGCGGCTCCGCGCCTTCGACCAGCGCACCAGGACGTAAGGCCACAGCGCGAACGCGCCCGGCAGGATGAGGATGCGCGCGCCGAGTGTCGCCGGCATCGGGTGCGGCAGCACCCGCGGGATGCCGCAGGAAACGAAGGCGACCGCCGCGACCGCGCCCGCCGCGGCGTAGAGCGCAAGACCAAAGGCGATCACGCCGGCAAAGCTCATATGCCCCTCTTCGCTTCAACTTCGATCATTCCGCCGCGCGAGGCAAGCGGGCCCGCGCCCGGCCCGCGGCACCGTTACGGCCGATCGAGCATTCGCGCGCGCCCTATCGTCTACGACCCGGCCCCGGCGCCTGTTTCAACATGACCAATTGATTTATATTCCTGCAGGTTGTGGGGTTGCGGCGCGGGGTGACGTAAGCGCGAATGGCCAGGACGCTGCGGATCTTCATCTCGTCACCCGGCGACGTCCTGCCCGAGCGGCGGCGCGCGAAGCTGGTCATCGAGAAGCTTGCCAAGTCCTATGTGCGCTATTTCACGATCGATCCCATCCTGTGGGAAGTCGAGCCGATGCTGGCGTCCGGCCACTTCCAGGATCAGATCATCCCGCCGAGCGAAGCCGACATCGTCGTGCTGATCGTCTGGTCGCGGCTCGGCACCGACCTGCCGGCGAAGACCGAGACCCGCGAGTACCGCGGCATGGACGACCGCGTTCCCGTGACCGGGACCGAATGGGAATTCGAGTCCGCGCTCGCGGCGCACAAGGTGCGCGGCGCCCCCGACCTTCTGGCCTACCGCAAGCAGGCCGATCCCATCGTCTCGCTGCGCGACAAGGCCGCGAGAGCCGCCGCGGTAGACCAATGGGACAAGCTCAACGCCTTCTGGAACCGCTGGTTCGTCAACCGCGGCGAATTCCGCGCCGCGTTCAGCGAGTTCCCGGATCTCGACGGCTTCGAAGCCAAGCTCGAGTCCGACCTCAGGCGGCTTATGGAGAGCCGCATCGCGGCCTTGCGCACGGCCGAGACGGATGCGCCCGCCGCGACCTGGCATGAGGGCAGCCCGTTCCGCGGCCTCGACACCTACCGGTTCGAGCACGCGCCGATCTTCTTCGGCCGCAGCGCGATGATCAAGGCGGCGGTCGAGCAGTTGAGCCGCAATGCGGAGGACGGCCGCGCCTTCCTGCTGATTGCCGGCGCGAGCGGCGCCGGCAAGTCCTCGCTGGTGCAGGCCGGCGTGCTGCCGGCATTTGTCGGCAAAGGCATCGTGGCTGGCGTCGGCTTGTGGCGGCGCGCCGTGATGCGGCCCGGCGGCCACGCGGCGGGCCCATTCGCGGCGCTCGCGGAGGCCCTGGTCGGCAAGACCGCGTTGCCCGAGCTGCAGGCGGCGATGGCGGATACCGACGCGCTGGCGCGCCATCTGCGAGCGGCGGCCGACGACCCAGCGTTTCCGATCCTGTCCGTCCTGGCCCAGATCGAGCAGGCGGCGCGGACGCGCGGCGAGATCCTGACCATCGAGACCGCGCGCCTCATCCTCGTCGTCGATCAGCTCGAGGAGCTGTTCGTCTCGATCGATCTTGCGGCGGACGAGCGCGGGCGTTTCATCAGCTGCATCGACGGCTTGAGCAGATGCGGCCGCGTCTTCGTGCTCGCCACCATGCGCAGCGACCAGTGGCACCATGCCGCCGAGACCCCACGGCTCGTCGCGATGGCGGCGGGATACGGCCGGCTCGATCTCATCGCACCGGTTCAGGACGAGGTCTTCGAGATGATCCGTCAGCCGGCCACGGCGGCCGGTCTCGCCTTCGAGGCGGATCCGGCGCGCGGTGTCGGGTTCGACGCCACGCTCGCGAGCGAGGCCGCGAACGAGCCTGGCGCCCTGCCGCTGCTTTCGTTTCTGCTCGAGGAGCTCTACCGGCAGGACATCAGGGACGGCTCGCATCTGCTGACTTACGCGTCGATGCGGCAGCTGGGCGGCCTCAAGGGCGCGATCGCCAACCGGGCGCGATCGGCGTTCGACGCCCTGCCGGCCGACGCGCGGGCGGCGCTGCCGAACGTCCTGCGTGCCCTGGTGACGGTGAGCGGCGCCGGCAGCGCGCCCGCCGCACGCATCGCGCCGATGGCGCGGTTCGCTCCCGGCAGCGCGGAACGCCGGCTCGTCGACGCGCTGCTCGACCCGCAGGTGCGGCTGCTGGTCGCCGATGGCGATGTCGAGAATGCGCGGGTGCGGCTCGCGCACGAGGCGCTAATGACCCACTGGGAGGCGGCGGCGCGCCAGATCGAGCAGGATCGCAACGACCTGCGCACCCGCAGCCTCGTCGAGGATGCGCTGACGGCGTGGCGCGATGCGCCGGCGCGCCGACGCCGGCATCTGCTGCGCGATCCGTTGCTCTCGGCCGCCGTCGACCTGGCGCGCCGCTGGACCGCCGAGCTCGACGCCGACACGCGCGCCTTCATCGAAGCTTCGCGCCGCCGCGCGCGCCTCGCGTTCCGCCTGTCTGTCGCGGCGACCGTCGCGTTCGCGGCGCTCGCTGTCGCTGCCGCAGGGTTCGCCGAGATGGCGCGGCGCGCGCGCGCCGACGCGGAGCTCGCCCAATCCCGGGTGCTGGCCGATCTTGCGGCGGCGCGCCTGACGGACGGCGATGCGGTGTCCGCCATGCTGCTCGCACTCGATGCCCTGCCCGACACGCGCGCGTCGGTGTCGCGTCCGTACGAGCCGCGCGCCGAGAACGTGCTGTCCGCCGCGCGTGCGGCCATGCGCGAGATTCGCGTCCTGCCGGGGCACACCGGAGCGCTGCGTGGCGGCCTCTTCAGCCCCGACGGCAAGCTCATCGTGACCGTATCGGACGATCGCACCGCGCGGCTGTGGGATGCGGCGAGCGGACAGGCGCACGGTCGCCCCCTCACGCTCGCGCGTGGCCTGCGCAGCGTCGCGTTCAGCCCGAACGGCAAGCTGGTGGCGATCGGCTCCTTCGATCCGCAGGCGCGCGCGTTGCTGTGGGACGCCGAGAGCGGCCGCATATTCAAGGTGCTGCGCGGACATGGCGGCGCGGTCCGCGGAATCGCGTTCAGCGCCGACGGCGCATTCGTCGCCACCGCCTCCGACGACCACCGGGCCGGCATTTGGAATGTCCGCACCGGCGAGGTCCGCTACCTGCCGCACGACGACATCGTGCGCTGCGTCGCCTTCAGTCCCGACGGCAAGCACCTGGTGACCGGCTCGGATGACTTCATCGTGCGGATTTGGGACGTGGATGCGCAACAGCCGCGCGCTCTGACCGAGCGCGCCAATGTGTTGCGGAGCGTCGCATATAGCCCGGACGGAAAGCGCTTCGTGACCGGATCGGATGACGCCATCGCGCGGATATGGGACGCAGAGAGCGGGCAAGTGGTCCTCAACTTGCGCGGCCACTCCGGCCCGGTGCTGAGCGCCGTCTTCAGCCCCGACGGAAAGTTCGTGCTGACTGCATCCGAGGACAAGACCATCAGGATATGGAATGCCGCCAGCGGCGAGCAGGTCGCGCTGCTGCGCGGGCACACCGAGTTCGTATCGAGCGCCGCCTACAGTCCCGACGGCAGGCGCATCGTCTCGACATCGGTCGACCAGACCGCGCGGCTGTGGAACGTCGAGCCCGACGCGGGATTGCGCGCCTTGCCGGGACCCGCGGCCGCCGCCCGTAGCGTCGCCTTCAGCGGCGACGGCGCGCGCCTCGTCGCCGCGCTCGACGACAAGACGGCCGTCATCTGGGACGTCGGCACCGGCCGGCAAGTCGGCACCCTGCGCGGACATGACGCGGCCATGCGCAGCGCCGCGTTCAGCCCCGACGGCAAGCGCATCGTGACCGCGTCCGACGACATGACGGCGCGCGTCTGGGATGCGGACAGCGGCCGCGAGCTGCTGGCGCTGCGCGGACACGGCGCGCCGGTGCGCAGCGCCGCCTTCAGCCTCGACGGCAAACGCATCGTGACCGCGTCCGACGACATGACGGCACGCGTCTGGGACGCGCAGGATGGCCATGCGATCCATGTGCTCGACGCGGGGGCCGTGCGCGCCGCCGCGTTCAGCCGCGATGGCACGCGTGTCGTGACGGCTTCCGCCGACCGCGACGCCGAGCTATGGGACGCGGATAGCGGGCAGAAGCTCGGCCCGCTGAAGGGGCACGTCGGCGAGGTCGCGAGCGCCGAGTTCGGCCCGCACGACCGCTTGATCGTCACCGCGTCTCCCGACGACTTCACGGCGCGGCTGTGGGACGCGCGCAGCCTCCAGGTCATGCGTGTTCTGCGCGGACACACCAAGGGCGTACGGCGCGCGACCTTCAGCGCCGACGGGCGCCGCGTCGTCACCGTATCGGACGACCGCACCGTACGCATCTGGGACGTCGAGAGCGGGCAGTCGATTGCGATCCTGACGATGCCGAAGGACGCCATGGTCGACGCCGCGTTCGATCGCGCTGGCCGATACGTGGCGCTGGCGTCGCCCGACGGTCCGCTGCTCTGGACAGTGTTTCCCGATACGCAGGCGCTGGTCGATGCTGCGAAGACGACCGCCCCGCGCTGCCTGACGCCGGCGCAGCATCCGGGCTGCCCGCCGGACTGGTGTGTCGCCCAGGCGAAATGGCCGTACGATCGCCCCGAAAAGTGGAAGGCTTGGCTCGCCGATGGCTGCCGCGCCTCGAGCCTGCCGCCCGCGGCACCGCGATCGGAGAACTGATCAGCCGGCCGCCCTCAATGCGCGCGGGCGCGCGGGCGCAGAAGCTTCGTCAGCCAGAGCGTGCTGTAGCGATCGTAATATCCGGTCACCTCGACCTCGGATCGCGCGATGCCGGCCAACTCGTATTCGGCGGGCACGTCGAAGCGAAAGTCGATGTCGCGATAGGCCGGGATCTTAAGCCACGGCGCCGCGCGCGCGAAGGGCGCGCCCGCCGGCTCGATCCGCACGCGACGCCCGTCGCGCAACGTGAGGACCAGCGCGACCGCGCGAATATGCGACATCTCCAGCTCTTCTTCCGACAGCCGGATCCGCCGGACATCGGTTCCGATGTCGACCGTGGACGTCGTCTCGTTCTCCCGCCCGTTCGCCGCATGGATGACCTTGCCGCGATCGACCCATTCGCCTTGCCGCTCATTCCAGGCGTAGAGGATCGGGCAGGACCCGGCCATGTAGATCGTCTCGTGGATGTGCAGCTTCACGTCCGCCGGCTGGGGAGCGTCGTTGCCTGGCGTCGCCTCCGCCGGAAACATGGCGACGATGTTGGGCGCGCCGGCGCCGACGTCGACGGTCTGGTCTTCCACCAGCAGGCCCGACAGAAACAAGCGCGAGCCCACCAGATATTCGGTCCGCCGCGGCATTTCCGGCGGGCCGAACGCGCTCTTGTCCTTCCTGACCTGGGATATGGCCTCGCCTTGCCGCGACGCCCGCACGGTCATGTCGAACGAGGCGGCGCGCGCCGCCTGGATCTGTCGATAGATGTTTTGCGCCTTCTCGATCGAGCCCCAACGATCGGCATCGACCACGCCGCCGATCGCGAAAGCCCGCAACGGGATGATGATCCTCTCGCCTGGCGCGAGTGACGATGCGCCGGCGTTCAACGGGGCCGCCTGCGACCGCAATACATCGCGCGCGGAGGCCTGTCGCAGTCCTCTGTCTCTCTCCATCACGCCGATCAGGTCGCGTACGCGGATGGGCCTGTCGGAGGAGTTCTCGATGATCGCAACGTCGAGCCCGAACGGAGGCATGACGTAGTAGCCGGTGTCGGACACTTCGCATCCGACCTCTAGCTCCGCCGCGATCACCAGGAAATCGGCCGGCCACGACTTTTGGCCCAGATACCGCAGCAGGGCGAAGTGTTTCTTGTGGACGAAGCGATCGCCCGACCAGTCGCGCGAGTCCTCCGCACCCGGATTGGAATCGCGGATCATCGAATCCGTATCACGCTCGATAACGTCGAGGTCCTTCAGGTTCGGCACGTAACGCCAATTCGTCGTGCACGAGATCGGGCCGACCTCATTGGTGGCGACCTCGCCGCTGTTGAGGGTGACGCGGACGTCGTCGGAGCAGTTGTAGGCCTGCTTGAAACCCTTCGGCCAGCCGCGCCCCTTGTAGAGCATGTTGATGGCCGCCGGCATGCTGATCGAGTGCTGTGCCGGGGTATCGAGGCTGGCCATGCGCTGCGAGATGGACCAAAGGTGGCGGTCGTCCTGCGAGGCGGCGGCAGGGACATCGGCCGATTGCCGATCCGCGGATCCGCCTGCCCGCGGCGCGAACAACGTCACCGTCAACTTAACGTCGCCGGCCGCGACAACGTCCTCATGGGCGAACCGCTGGAATATGATCTTGAACTCGCGGCTCACGTCGTTCTCGACGAACCGCGCATTGCCCAGCAACCGGTCGAGCTCGGGAGTCTTCGTGCCGAGCACCAGGTTTCCCGCCAGCACCTCGTCCAGCCGCAGGAAGGTCACGCGCAGCGACGATCCGCCGGATGTGGGACACACGAGCTCGCGCACGCGCGGCATCCCGGTCAGGCCGGCAAGCTCGCGCAAGTCCGTCGCACACGTCCGCGGTTGCGCCGGCGCTGTCCCGCAAAGCAGTACGGTTCCCGCCGCGAGCGCCACGATCGACCCGAGCACTCGGGCATGCCGTTTGGCCGAGGAACTGTTCGCGCCACCGCGCGACGTCGATGCTGCCATCCCGCGCTCTCCCTCCGCACGCGCACGCATGCAACCTGGCAAGCGCGGATTGTACGGCAGGCGAGGCGAAAATGCGAGGCTTAGCGCTCAGGCTTGGCGCTCAGGCATCCGCCGTCCGCGCGACAATGTCCGGCGCGCCGATCACCGCCGCGCCCGCCAATCCCGCCAGCACCGCCCACAGCGCATAACGGAAATCGCCGGCGACGGCCACCGGGAAGAATGTCGCCATGTAGACGACGGCCGAGCCGCACGCGCCGAGCACGAAGGCGCCCGATGGGGTCGCGCGGCGACGCCATCCGAGCAGGCACCACAGCGCGCACAGCAGCAGCCACGTGCCGGCACGCAGCAGCGGCGTGCGAGTGAGCCAGTCGTTCGCCGATCGCAGCGCCGTGAACCACGCATTGTCGGCGAATACCGTCTGGCCCGGATGCGCGATGTCGGCCGTGAACATCGTGAGGTTCTGGTTCACCAGGAAGTTCGTCATCACGGCGGCGCGGTGCTCGAGATAGGCGAGCGGATGCGCCGCGAGCGCGCGCAGCCACGTCTGCATGAGCGCGAACGAGCCGAAAATCTTCTCGCCTTTTCATAGCCTATTTTGCTTCCCTCCCAAGTAAGCTTTGTTCTAGTTGTTTGACTTGACAGCTCCAGATCAGCACTATGCACTTCCTGCACTCACTCCCCAGTTACATTGTAGACTTCCTTAGTAAGGGAGTAAATGATATCCAAACTATTGATTCCAGTTTCTACAAGCTATTTCTTTTGTATTTTGATCACATGGATACGGACCAGCACCATTTTGTTCCAGTTTTTATCACGTTTTGGTAATCTTTCAGATGAATTCAAGCTATGGGTTTGGCGTCATCTAAAGGTTAGAAGTCGAACTGGCAACGTCTCCGCGTCTCCCTTTATGCCCAGGCCTCTTGCTTTAGCGGTCTAGAGAATCGTTGATGCACTGTCATCCTAAAAGTCGAGTCAATGCTGCCCTCCCTTTTATGTAATTTCTCTCAATTGCGTACTTTCATTTGATTTACCCAACGAGAAACCGTTTACGAGAAGCTCCTCTTATTCTTAAACTCGAGCCGGTGTTGCTCCTGATACATATTAGAAACGAAGGCAAATTATTAATTATCCACTTTGCTTTATTTTTCATTACATGTTCCTCAAACCACAAGATTTTCATATTACACCTACACTCCCCCTATTGAATATTCCCCTAGCATCGGTTGTCGTACGCTCTCGCTGGGAATAGAGGCTAATCAGCTATTAGAAGCAACTATGGCTGGCACACGTGGTTCCCAGACATCTGCCAAATCTTCACCGGCATCAGGCACCAAGACTCCGGCCAAGCGTGCGGCTGCAGCTCCAAGTGGTCCTCCTCGCAAGAGAGGCCGTCCTTCCAAGAAGGATCTGGAAGAGCGAGCTCAACAGCAACCCCAAGAGGACACAAATGACGAGGATATGGCCGAAGAAACATGGTTACACCAATGAAGAAGTCGATGGCAATGCCAAGAACGGTATTCAGCAAAACACTGGCCGCCAGTCCGCGAAGGTAAAGAAACAGCAGACCATTGAGGAAGCTTTTGACGGCGCTGAAGGCGACAGTGAAATCAATGCGCAGATTAATGGTGATGGCGGTAACAAAGTCAATGGCAATGCCAAGAACGGTATCCGAGATGGAAAGAAGAATGCTTTCGATGAAGTAAAGGCTGATGCGGGAGAAGTTAAGAAGGCTGCCGAAGAAGAGCAGGAGAAGAAAACGAGGCGATCGCTCATAACAACGACTCCGTCATCGAGGACAAGGAACGTTGAAGTTACAATCCCCTCTTTAGTCCTTGAGAAGGGCATTATCTACTTTGTCTTTGGTGCACCTGTCACGTGTGGACAAGCCAGAAGGTCTTGAAGATGTCGCTCGTTCTTATATTATTCTTCGCCCTCTTTCCTGGGGGCCAAGCTTGGCGAGGGTCCACTCGAAGATACTGGAGATGCAAGACTCTTGGTTCTGCCCAAGAAAGTACTTCCAAAAAGCAAGGCCGATCGGTTTTTAGTTCTTCGTGGAGGCTCCGGACGGACAGGTTCCTGACCTCAGAAAGGACTTCGCAAGCAGCGAGTATGCAACTCAAACTTCTGGGTTAGTCTGGGTCTATTCAAAAGTAGCCAAATCTATGCTGATATGTCGAAGCACGAGCCATGTTTCTGCGGCCACTCCTTTCGCCTGCGGAGTCTACGCCATCACTTCAACCGGCCGTGAATCGCATCTTGCCTACCACGTCACCTACCCGGAGAACATGGGCGAAGTGCAGAACGAGCTCGGCGTCCGTGAGAAGGGCAGCTTCATTTGCTCAGTCAAGAACCCCAAGGCTCCCGGCCCCTCCAACGCCTCTTTCCACAACTCGGCAGATTATCCGGAGGATATCCAGAAGAAGTTCCGCAATCTCAGATGGATGCCTCTCGAGCCTGAGCTTCTCAACTTCCAGTTTACTCAGATGTTACTCATTGGTGAAGGCCAGGGCGATTTCGGTCATGCACTTGACGAGATGAGCAAGGATTCCAGGGATGACGAGAAGGATGCGCCTGAGGAGGTGCTGGAGCAGTTGGAGGAGGAAGTGAGTGCCCTCTCCTGCATTCTTTGGAATGCCCTTGAAGAAAAGTTACCAATGAATGCAAAGGATAAACACCGTGTCAAACATCTCGAGGAAGATGATCCTGTCTTCGCAGATCTCGGTCTCAGCGGCAAGGAGTTCTCCAAGATCCAGACTTCTTGGCTCTGAAATTTCTGTATCGCCTCATCCTTCGATTTCGCGGGTCGGACATCATTTGCACACAATTGCTGGCGTTATGGGCGAAAACAAAATGGAAGGCAAGGTCAGGATATGGGGCTCGGATTGCAAATCGGATAGGGGCACATGGAAGGAAACGAAAACTGAGAATGATATGAAAATGAGCATATTTACTGGCAAAGCCTGGACGAATTGAACTTGGCGAAAGGAACCTCTTTGAGGTTAGTTAGTAGCTAATTCAGATGGTCTGGCTGATGGGATGGATGATCAGCAAATGCTTTTAGCTATTAGTTGAATCGACAATCTCACTTTCTTGCCATTCTTCTGCCGTCTTGTGATCATGAAGCGGACTTATTCGAATCTGGTTCCACGGCCAAGCCACTTGTCAAAAGACTCCAAACTTCTATAGATAAAACAATGTCCAGAAGAATGGTTGTGCAATGAAGCTGTCAATGGGTCGAAGTACGAGCTCGGGGTGCAAACGAGGGTGCGATTCGGA
>CAVPGG010000136.1:0-12204 GCA_963703755.1 uncultured Pseudomonadota bacterium | reverse complement strand
ATATGCCGTTTATTCTATTATAACATGCACTAACCTATACTAGTAATAGTGTAGCTCAGTTATATTAGGCGCCTCCTTCAGCGCTGGATTATGCAATGATTGATTACTAAGTATGGGCTGCGTTTACTTCTAGAATATTCTAGAAAGGAAGCAAAGGTAGACCACAAAGTATATAGGCACGAGCGTCCCCACAGCTCTCTTCTTCCCTTTTTCGTTCAGTTAATAAAAATAAATATATAATATAATAGATGATCGTCTGTAAAGTAGTTATTGAAGCAAAAAATATAAAATTATTTAAGCAACTTCGTCATTTCCTCGATGGCGGCAGCGAGCAAAATGTCTCGCGTGAATTGCTTGCCTTGTGGGAAAACGCCTATGTCGAGCGAATGCTTGGGCAGGTGGAAAGCCGCCTTCTATATAAAGGATCGTATCCCACGATCTACGGTCTCACCGGAAGGGCGCCTGGCTGCTGCGGAAGAACGGATACGAAGTACGACGCCGGCTGTTGTACGAAATCGACAAGCAACGCGATGCTGGCTGGCGATTCATCGAGCACCGGGTAGAAATCACCGCATTCATGGTCAGCCTGCAGCTCGCGGCACGAGGCCGGACGCGAAATCGGCGTGCTCGATCAGCGCGAAGATCCTGCAAGACGCTCCGAAATCGCGACGCGACCGGCGAGCGCGCCTCTCGGCAAAAATCCGATTAGACGGCGTCCTCAAGCAGCACTCGGTCGACCCGGATGAAATGTTCGGATTGCGATTTCTCAAGACCGACGAGGAAAGCTATTTTCTGTTCGAACTGGATCGTGGCGAAATGCCGTGACGCGGCTTCGGAGCAAGGACCAAACGTACTACGCGAAAAAGATGCTCATCTATTATGAGGCGAATAGGGCAGGGGAGCATGTTCGCGAACTCGGTATTCCCAACTTTCGTGTTGCGACCGTGACGACCACGCCGGAGCGGGTCGAGCAGATGATCGATGCGCAAAAGGAACTTACAAACGGACGCGGTTCGAACTTGTTCCTGTTCTCCGATGAAGCCAGTCTGGCGCAGAGCAATCCGATCGATGTACTGTGGACGACGGGGAAGGGGACACGTATTCGGATTACGGATTGATCGCGGCGGTGATCGTCAGGCACCCGCCGACCCATCGTCGTTCAGCAGTCCTTCTCGCTCACACTCGTCGGATTCTCTTCGAACGAGGCAGCAATATTGCTTTTCGGGAATTGAATTTGTCCTAAGCCCTGAACGTTGCTGAATTCCGCGCAGCCCTCCTCTAGAAGAATTATCGCCTTGCTAAAACCAAGTCGGCCCTGAAACAGTCCTGCTTCATGGACGACGTTCATTCGCGCCTGCACGCTTCCGTCGATCTTTTCATCCTCGGCCGTCATGACAAGCAATGCGATTGCTGCTGCGTCGAGCATTTCGGATAGTCGGGCGATATTGGTAACGCCGGCGACTGGTACACGGTTGAATTCGTCCCAAGGCAGGCTAAGTCTGTCTTGCACAAAGTCCTTCAATTCCCGCCACATGGTCGATCGGCCATGACCAATAAAGACGTTGGTTCCGACGCGATCAGAAGCGGATTTCTTGCGGATCTTTCGTTCCAGATGAGACGCAGCTTTGGTGGCGATTTCAGCGCCGGCTTTGCAGATGCCAAATGAGTGACGAATTGAGGCAACGTCTGAAAGCACGGCCATATGCGGGGGCAGCGTTGTTCTGGCCCAGCGCGATCATGTCTCGCGTCATGATTTGACCTTTCGGTGACCAGCGCTGCGCAATCTCGGCCTTAGACATAGGTTCGAGGTGGTCAAGTTCCTCTTTGAGCTTGGTAAGAAAGGCGTCCTGCCTTTCTCCAAGTTCGTTTTCGAGAATTGACATGACTTCGGACTTCGCCTCATTAAAGAGCGTCACAGCCTTTGTCGCCGCCTGCCGCGCGGGCTCAAGATCGGGTTTCTCGGCCAATTCATAAATGTAGGCTTTGATGTCCTCGGGATCGAATTCTTGCGAGTCTCCGCGTGACCCAAGGCTGGTAATGTGCATATCCTTGAGACCCCATTCCTGACTGAAGTTCGCCCTGGGAGGCGCCGGTTGGAGACCGGCGTAATAAACGCGGGAATGATAGCCTAGCCACGATCCGGAGAAGGATCGCTTTACCTGATTTACCGCATTTTCAAGCGCATCTAGGGGCAGAGCGATGTCGTCGGCATCCACAGGGACGGCCGCCTCGCGCAGCGTTTTGGCCAAGCCAAATAGTTCTTCATAAGCTTGCATACTGGGGACTTCAGGCAAGGATCATTCCTGGGACAAGATTATATCGTGTTGCTCACTAAAGTGCGGTGCGGTCGATCGCTTCCTGAGCAATTTGCTCATACCGGACAGTATACCAAATGGACCCGAAAACAGGAGTTCCGAGAATTGGGGTGGATTGGAGGGGGATGGTGGGCTGACGGCCTCCACGCACCACGGGCAGCGCGTGGTGTGTGGGGTTGGTTGGTCGAGCTTTAACTTACGATTTCCGCTATCGCATTCGAGCTAGTACGACGCGCAGATGAGGCAGGGCTCTCTCGTTTTCGCTCTGCCCGTTCGCACAGCTCGACGAACTCCACGAACGAGGCTCGACGGGAGCGAGGGCGCCGGCTTCGATGAGTTCTTTGCCGTTTCCAGGCTCTCCGCCGAAAGAGCGCCGGCGAAAACCAGATGAGATACATCGTGTATCTCGTTCTCAAAGATATTCGCCAGGCTCTTGAGCAATTTGTCGAGGCCTTCATCGAGGCTGAGGGCGCTGGGTCGCCGTTCTCGTAGACCTTGTGCTCGCGATACATCGACATGAGGATGGCGGCGGGCAATCGCGCGCGCAATACTCGTGCGGGTATCGCGGCCTCGGCCGTGTCGCTTTCGAGCATTCGCCACAAGGTACTTGGTACGTAGAGGCGAGCCGTGGTAGGCCTCGCGAAGATAGCCGACAGAGCCGTGTTCAATCGAGAAGTCGGTCATTTGCGCGCTCGCTCGTCGTCGGTCTGTCCGTGCCACGATGCATAGATGTCAATTCCCATAGTAGAATGGTGATGATGGTTGGTAAGGGGCGAGCCTAGCGGCTCGCCTTTTGCTGTCGGCGAGCGCTGAATTTTTTCGCGGCTCCTCCATGCGCTGTGCTTCGGCCATGACGGTCTCGGCCGCGGCTTTGAGCGCGGCAATCCGCTGGGTGAAGCTGGGGTTGGTTTCCATGGTTGTGTGAGTGAGTTGGCTTCTAAAGCTCGACCAGCCGGTCGCTGCCGCTCCGGCTCGACATTCCAGCGCCCCACCGCCAGGCGCGGGGTCAACGACGGAAAGCCCACTGGAGGGCTAGACGGGGTAGGGAAGCGACGCGGGTCTTGACGCGGCGCTCGGTGGGGCATCGACCATGAAGAGAGCCGGGCGGCAGCGGCAGCCGTCCCGGGGAATAAATTCAATGAACCCGACGCGAGGAGGGTACAGCTTTGTATCAACCCGCCACTTCTAAGAGGCGTTCAGCAGGTGACTGACCCATGGGAGCGATCGGGGAAATAATTCCAAGCGTCCTGCAGCGCCGGCAAAATGTCATCGGTCCCGATTTTGCTGGACTGAAATGTTTGAAGCATCTCTGTGATGTACGCAGTTAACTGCGTGTGTCCCCTGTCAAAAATAATTGCCTTGATCCCGGTTAAAATCCGTGGTTCTGCCGGAACTGCTCCTGCACGGCCGCGATCAGGCGGAAATAGTGCTCGGCATGCTGATAGTAATTTTCCGCTGCCACCGGATCGCCGGACGCCTGCGCGTCGCGGGCGAGCTGCACGTACTTTTCCGCCACGTGCGATGCGGTTCCGCGAATTTTGATGTCCGGGCCATTCGACTGTAGACCCGCGTCAATGGATTGTGGCTCTTGCGGTTACGCCCCCGCATGCGCTTGTTCTGACCGTTCCTCATGGCTCGCTTGTTTGCCAACCCCTGCTTTGTGACGGCCCGACGCCGCCAATCCACTTCAACAACTGAGGATGTGTCCTGCCCGGCCCTTGCCGGACGCAGGCTTGCATGGCGCTCGTTCATCGAACTGCCGACTTTGGTCTTGCGATGGTCCAATCTTACCCAGCAAGTGTTCCCAACAGGCGATGCAGCCGCCCTGCGGCTACCGTCCGCGCCTGACCGGTGTGCCCAGATCCGCAGCTATGCCGCGGCGTCGCCCGCCTTTCATCACGCGCAAAGCCGTCCTGCCGGATCCGGACATGCGCTCAACCGATGAAGCCTTCGACCTCAAGCCTGCGAACCGGTCACCTTATGATCTGGCTTTCGGTGTTCGTCTCGCCCGCCGCCCGCCACTCGGAGCTCATGCTCGGGGCATATTCCAGGACGGCTTGCCCATAACTTCGGTAGATTCCTTCCAAGGAGGACGTAGTCGGTCTCGGGGGATAATCCCGGAGTGGTTTTTTGTTACTTTTTGCGCCGGGCCGGAATGACATAAAGGCATGGGTCTACCAGCTATTTTGCGCCAGGACATTCGCCGCGCCAAGGCGACGCGCGGCTAGCCCGCGAGGTCCCGCCGCGGTTCTCGGGGCGCAGCACCATGAGCATGCGCTCCTGGCTTTCCGACAGCATCATCTCGTAGGCGCTCATGCCGGTCTCGCGGCACGGCACCTTGTCGAGGCTCGAGCGTCACGCCGAGGTCGCCCTTCGCGCCCATCTCGACCGCCGAGCAGGTCAGCCCCGCGGCGCCCATGTCCTGGATCGCGATGACGCAGTCCTTGTGCATGATCTCGAGGCAGGCCTCGAGCAGCAGCTTCTCGGCGAACGGATCGCCGACCTGCACGGTCGGACGCTTCTCCTCGGCATCGGCGCCGAACTCGGCCGACGCCATGGTGGCGCCGTGGATGCCGTCGCGCCCGGTCTTCGAGCCGAGATAGACGATCGGCTTGCCGACGCCGGTCGCGGCCGCATAAAAGATCTTGTCGGTCCCGGCGAGGCCGACCGCCATCGCGTTGACCAGGCAGTTGCCGTTGTAGCGCGCGTGGAAGCGCACCTGGCCGCCGACCGTCGGCACGCCGAACGAGTTGCCGTAACCGCCGATGCCCGCGACCACGCCGGACACGAGGTGGCGCGTCTTGCCGTTCTTCGGGTCGCCGAAGCTCAGCGCGTTGAGGCAGGCGATCGGCCGCGCCCCCATTGTGAAGACGTCGCGCAGGATGCCGCCGACGCCGGTTGCCGCGCCCTGGTAGGGCTCGATGTAGCTCGGGTGGTTGTGACTTTCCATTTTGAAAATGCACGCGAGCCCGTCGCCGATGTCGATCACGCCCGCGTTCTCGCCCGGCCCCTGGATCACCCACGGCGCCTTGGTGGGCAGCGTGCGCAGATGCACCTTCGAGGACTTGTACGAGCAGTGCTCGTTCCACATGGCCGAGAAGATGCCGAGTTCGGTGAACGACGGCTCGCGGCCGATCAGCTTGAGAATGCGATCGTACTCGTCCGGCTTGAGGCCGTGCTCGGCGACGAGCTCCGGGGTGACCTTGGGTTCGTTGGGAATCATGACCTCTATATAGTCGAACGAATTGGACGAGGCGCCCCCTTGCTCCTCCGTCATGGCCGGGCTTGTCCCCGAAAGTCGGGCCTGCTCGACTTTCGAGATTTATCATTGGCGAAACTCGGGCAAGCCCGAGTTTCGTGCCATCCACGACTTTCTTGGCCGTGGCAAAGACGTGGATGCCCGGGACAAGCCTGGACAAGCCCGGGCATGACCATCGCGAAACAACAAAGACCGAGCCCTATCCCCGCAGCGCCTTCTCGGCCATGCCGATCCACTCGGCCTGGACCTTGCGCACGTATTTGGGCGCGCGGCGCATGTGGGTCAGCAGGTCGGTGAAGACCACCTTCGCCTCGGCGCGGCGGCCGAGGCGGTCGAGCAGCATGCCGTAGCGTACCCTTGCCTCGGCGCCCGGATAGTAGCCGGCGAGCACCTTGTACTCCTCGATCGCCTCGTCGGTGCGGCCGACCTCCTCGAGCGCGCGGGCATAGAGCAGATGTCCGTCGGCCGATTGGTACTCCGGCCAGCGGTGGCGCAGCTCGTCGAGGGTTGCGACCGTCTCGGCCGATTGACCGAGCCCGAACTCGGCGCGTGCCTTGCCGAGCATGAAGGTCGGCTCGTCGCCCAACGGGCGCGCCAGGATCTCGTCATAGTGCTGCCTCGCCTCGTCGTATTTGCCGACGGTGAGGCACTCGGCGGCGAGCGCCTCGCGGTTGGCGATCGTGTCGGTGATCGCGAGCTCGTCGGTCAGCGCGCGGTAGCGCCGTCCGGGATCGAGGGTGTTGACGATGCGCTTGCGCGCCATCTGACCCTGGTGGCCGCGGAACCACTCGGGCAGCAATTCGGCCACCACATAGGCGAGCGCGCCGAGGCCGGGAATGAGCAGGATCACATAGGCCCAGGGCCAGAACCGCCCGGTCTTCGCCGCGTGCACCACCAGAATTACGTCGACCAGGGCGAGAACAATTCCGATAGGCATGGCCGCTTCTCATGTCGACCGGCGTCGCGGTCGGATCACGCATCAAAATGTAAGTCGATTCCGACCCGCAACCGGTTCGACGGCGGTTTATGCCGGACCGTGGGAGTGCTTAACGGATCTTAAGCCGCCTGCGCAACGTGCTCGGCGAGGCCGGCGAACAGACCGCGCCCGTCGGTGCAGCCCATGGCGGCTTCGACGTGGTTCTCGGGATGCGGCATCATGCCGAGCACATTGCCGCGCTCGTTGAGGATGCCGGCGATCGAATTGGTCGCACCGTTGACGTTCCAGCCCGGATCGAGCGCGCCCTCCGGCGACACGTAGCGATAGAGCACCCGCCCCTCGGCCTCGAGTCGCGTCATCGTCTCGGCGTCAGCAATGTAGTTACCCTCGCCGTGCGCGGTCGGCACGCGGATCACCTGCCCGGCATTGTAGCCACGGCTGAACGGCGTGTCGGAGCGCTCGACACGCAGGAAACGTCGCGGCAGATGAACCTGAGCCGCGCGTTGCGCATCAGCACGCCGGGCAGGAGGCCCGCCTCGCAGGCGATCTGGAAGCCGTTGCAGATCGCGAGCACGAGGCCGCCCTTCGCGGCGTGCGCGCGCACCGCGTCCATGATCGGGGCGCGCGCCGCGATCGCGCCACACCTGAGATAGTCGCCGTACGAGAAGCCGCCCGGGATGACGACGAGATCGGTGCCCGCCGGCAGCGCGGTGTCGGCGTGCCACACCATGGCGGGCGCGCGGCCGGAGATGAGCGTCAGCGCGCGCGCCATGTCACGCTCGCGGTTGATGCCGGGAAAGACGAGGACGGCGGATCTCATCCGGTTACCTCGACGCGATAGTTCTCGATCACCGTGTTGGCGAGGAGCTTGTCGGCGGCTTCCTTGAGCGCCGCCTCGGCCTTCGCCCTGTCGGTCGCGGCAAGCTCGATGTCGAACACCTTGCCCTGGCGCACGCTCGCGACGCCCTCGACGCCGAGCGATCGCAGCGCCCCCTCGATCGCCTTGCCCTGCGGATCGAGGATGCCGGACTTGAGGGTGACGGTGACGCGCGCTTTCATGGCTCGCTCAATTTGGGAATCGCAACGTGGGTGTCAAAACGCGTTTCACACGCTCTGCAAACGTTTCGGGGGCCTGACGGCCCCCAACTCGCTCGCCGCTCGGCGCATTGTGCGGCACTTTCGCGGCCGCGTCAGCCCTTGACCAGCACCGGGCCGTTGCCCTGCGGGCGCTCGCCCTCGCTCATGATGCCGAGGCGCTTGGCGACTTCGGTGTAGGCCTCGACCAGGCCGCCGAGATCGCGGCGGAAGCGGTCCTTGTCGAGCTTCTCGTTCGACTTGATGTCCCACAGCCGGCACGAGTTCGGGCGAGATCTCGTCGGCGACGACGATGCGCATGAGATCGTTTTCCCACAGGCGTCCGCATTCCATCTTGAAGTCGACGAGACGGATGCCGACGCCGAGGAAGAGGCCGGAGAGGAAATCGTTGACGCGAATGGCGAGCGCCATGATGTCGTCGATCTCCTGCGGCGTCGCCCAGCCGAACGCCGTGATGTGCTCCTCCGAGACCATCGGATCGTTGAGCGCGTCGTTCTTGTAGTAGAACTCGATGATCGAGCGCGGTAGCTGGGTGCCTTCCTCGATGCCGAGGCGCTGCGCGAGCGAGCCCGCCGCGACATTTCGCACCACCACCTCGAGCGGCACGATCTCGACCTCGCGGATCAGCTGCTCGCGCATGTTGAGCCGGCGGATGAAGTGCGTCGGCACGCCGATGTCGTTGAGATGCTGGAAGACGTACTCGGAGATGCGGTTGTTGAGCACGCCTTTGCCTTCGATCACCTGATGCTTCTTGGCGTTGAAGGCGGTGGCATCGTCCTTGAAGTGCTGAATCAGTGTGCCAGGCTCCGGTCCCTCATAGAGGACCTTCGCCTTGCCCTCGTAGATGCGGCGACGGCGGCTCATCGGTGTGTACCGTGGCTTGAGAAAGTCCATGATGCCGTGGCTCCCAGTGATCAGTGTCCGCGGCGGCGGAACTCACGAGCGGGCGCGCTACTCACGACGGCGGCGGCCGGCTCCTCCGCAACGACCAAGCTAGCTGAACGCGCCGCGGAGCACAATCGACATAGACCCGCTGGGCGGTGAGCGCAACGTCCGCATTGCTACCGATGCGTCGGTTGCCTTGACGGCCACCAGTCGGTATGCAAGGCGGCATAAAACGCCGGCTCGGGCGGTGATGAACGATCACTTTCGGCCTTAAGAATTGGGGCGCACGCATGACCACGTTCGACAAGCGCGAGGAAGGCTTCGAGAAGCAGTTCGCGCACGACGAAGAGCTCAAATTCAAGGCGACCGCGCGGCGCGACCGTCTGCTCGGTCAATGGGCGGCCGGCAAGCTCGGCCTCGCGGGCGCCGAGGCCGACGCCTACGCCAAGTCGGTCGTCGTCGCCGATATCGAGACGCACGATCCGTTCGGCAAGGTGCGCAAGGACTTCGACGCCAAGGGCGTGCATGAATTGGACGAGCAAATCCGCCGCCTCATGAACGAGCTGATGACGCGCGCGGTGAGCGAGATCAAGGCCGGCAAATAAGAACGCCCGGCATCTGCCGCCAGCGGTGACCAGGGAGGAGACGATGACGGCGCAATTCACCCTCGCGCGGCGCCTGCAGGCGGGCGAGATCGTGCATACCGGCTGGTGTCCCCTGCCCTACCCAATCGTCGCCGAGACGCTCGGGCGCGAGGGCTTTCCGGCCGTCACCCTCGACCAGCAGCACGGCATGTGGGACATGGGCGCGACCGTCACCGGTATCGCGGCCATCCGCCAGGCCGGCGCCGCGCCGATCGTGCGCATCCCGTTCGGCGCCTTCGCGGTCGCGAGCCGCGTGCTCGACCTCGGCGCCGAGGGCGTGATCGCGCCGATGATCAACACGGTCGAGGACGCCCGCGCCTTGGTCGAGGTCGCGAAATTTCCACCGATCGGCGAGCGCAGCTGGGGCCCGGCGCGCGCCATGACGCTCGCCGGCATGACCGACCCGAAGGAGTATCTGCGCGACGCCAATGCGCTGACCGTCACGATCGCGATGATCGAGACGCAGACCGCACTCGACAATCTCGACGCGATCGCGGCGACGGAAGGCATCGACGTGCTGTTCGTCGGGCCGTCCGACCTCTCGATCGCGCTCACCGACGGCCAGGAGGTCGAGCCGCATTCGGCCCTGGTCGAGCGCGAGCTCGACCGCGTGATCGCGGCTGCGAAGAAGGCCAACAAGGTGCCGGGCCTCTTTTGTGCGAACGCCGAGCGCGCCGTGTTCGCGGCGAAGCGCGGCTTCCGCTTCCTCGCGGTCGGTAGCGACCTCACGTTCCTGCGCATGGGCGCCGCGGCGCAGCTCAAGATCCTGCGCGGCTGAGGCCGCGATTACTTGGCGTAGCTATTGGCGTTGATCTGAAACGTCATGGTGCCGCTCACCTGGCGAGCGCCGCCGAAAGCTCGTCGAGCACCTTGCCGGCATCGGCCTCGACGTCGACGATGCGCACCGGCAGCACGCGGTAGCCGCGGTCGGCGAGCCAGGCCTGCTTGTCGGCGCGCGCCTTGGCGGCCGCGTCGCTCTCCTCGCGCGGCACGAGATCGATCACGGCGCGCAGCGGGAACGAGACGAGGTCGGTAATGTGCGGCCCGACCGGCACCTGGCGCTTGAAGCCCTGGCCGGCGAAGCGGCGGTCCTTCACGAGCGCGCCCCACAGGCTCCGCTCCGCGTCGGTCGGGTTGCGGCGGAGCAGCCGGGAGAGCCCGCGCACCGGCCCGCGCTCGTTCGGCACGCGGCCCTCGCCGTGCTCGGCCAAGAGCGCGCGCAGCATGCCGGCCTCGCGGCCGTCGAGCACGCCGCCGCGCGCCGGGCCCTTGCGGCCCTCGGCGATCGCCATGATCACCCCGTGCAGCGTCTGGATGTCCTGCTGCGTCGGCTGCATGCGCCCGAAGATGTTGCGCAGGTTGATCGACATGGTGGCGCGCTTCTCGGGCGGGCGGAAGAACTCGACCTTCTCGAGCTCGCCCTCGAGATCGGCGAAGAAGGCGAATAGCTGCTGCTTGCCGGCGGGCGGCGAGCGCACCGGCATGGCGAACGGCAGCGCGCCGCCGCCCGCGAGCTTGAAGTACTCGTAGGCGATGACGAGCACGGCCTGCGCGAGGTTGAGCGACGCGAAGGCGGGATTGACCGGATAGGTGACGATGGCGTCGGCGAGGCCGACCTCGTCGTTCTCGAGGCCCCAGCGCTCGCGGCCGAACACGACCGCGACGGTCTCGCCCGCCGCGACGCGCGGCGCGATCGCGCCCGCCGCCGCCTCGGGCCCGACCACGGGCTTCGCCTGGTCGTGCGCGCGCGCGGTCGTGGCGAGCACGAAATTGCAGTCGGCGACCGCGGCCTCGAGCGTGTCGAAGAGCGCCACGCCGTCGAGCACCGCATCGGCGCCCGAGGCGGCACGCACGGCCTGGATGTCGGGCCAGCCGTCGCGCGGCTTGACGAGGCGCAGGCGCGTGAGGCCGAAGTTCGCCATGGCGCGCGCCGCCGTGCCGATATTCTGGCCGAGCTGCGGCTCGACCAGCACGACGATCGGCCCGGCCACGTCCGTCCACGGCTTGCTCTTGTCGGTCCCCGAACCGGGCATGCGCGTCCTCATTCGATGCCCGGTCTTATAACCGATGCCTGGCGAATTGCAGTCGGCGGCAAAAGCGCTATTAGGATGGCGGCCGCTCGGCCGTAGCGGGGAGCACGTTGTCCGACGAAGCCACCAAAGACCGCCGCCGGCTCGTGATCGGGGCTGCGTACAAGTATCGCGTCGACCAGGTGCGCGTCTTCGTCGAGTCGCTGCGCGCGACCGGCTATGCGGGCGACGTGATCATGCTGGTCGGCCGCCTGCAGTGGCGGCTCAAGGCCTATCTGCGCCAGCACGGCGTGCGGCCGTTTCCGCACTGGTCGACCCGGAGGCTGCACGGCCCGATCCAAGCGCACCGGTTCGAGCGGTTCGCCAAGGTCGTGCACGACGCGGCCGGCCGCTACGACCAGATCATCATGGCGGACGTGAAGGACGTGCTGTTTCAGCGCCACCCGTTCGCCGACGTGAGCGGGAACGGCTGCAAGTTCTACCTCGAGGCCGCGCCATGGACGTTTGCGACCGAGCCGACCAACCGGCGCTGGGCGAAGCTCTTTCTCAAGCCGGCGGAGTTCGCCGCGATCGAGCCGTGCCGCATCACCTGCTGCGGCGTCGTGCTGGGCGACGGTGCGAGCGTCACCGATTATCTGACGCGCCTCGCCGGCTACCTGCAGGCGCTGCCGCATGAGCTGCGCCGCGAGGGCGGCGCCGACACGGTGTTTCACAACAAGATGGCGCACCTCACCCACGAGGTGCCGGGCGAGATCGTCGAGAACGACCTGCACGTCGCCACCATGGGCATCTCGCCGCCCGGGACCTACGCCGCCGGCGCCGACGGGCTGATCCGCACCGCCGACGGCAAGCTCCCGGCGATCCTGCATCAATACGACCGCCTGCCCGACATCATGCGCTTCGTCGCGGCGACATACCGCCTCCCGGGCTTGGCGGCCATGCGGGCACCTTTGCGACCGCGATGCCCGATGCTATAGGGCGCGCCGAATTCCCGTCAGCCGGATTCCCACGCACGGCGACCAGAGGTGCAAGCATGCCA
>CAVPGG010000135.1:0-10690 GCA_963703755.1 uncultured Pseudomonadota bacterium | reverse complement strand
CCCATGGCGTGCGTAATCTCGGGATCGAACGCCGGCGTAGACGGAAACGCGTGAAGATCAAGCACGGTACACCTCCCAATCCGGGTACCTTTGTGTCACCCACGGGAGAAAATTTTCGTCCGTGATTTCGGTTCCGTCAACCTCTTTCAGCACAGAGGTTCCAGGCTGTGGACAAATGTGGAAAAGGGCCGCCGCTCATTTCGAAGGGGGCCGGCGACACGGAAAGGGGTCAGCCCGCCACGCCGGTGCTGGCCGAACTAGGACAACCGTCTTGGGGGAAATTAGGACGCTGGTGGCCCCATTTCGGCAGCCCTGCGAACCACGCTCATTTTGATGAGCATTCGCGGTCCATGGCCTGGCAAGTCAACAAATCCCAATCTTCGGTAGGGCGCGGCGGCCCTTTCGTTCAATGCGTCAAGGATGAGGAAGTGCGCCCCGACGATATCAGCGGCACAGACACAGCGCCGAGAAGCATCGGCCATCAGATGGCTCCCCAGCCCCTGGCTCTGATGCTCGGTTTGGACGCCTAGTTTGGACAGATAGATTGCGGGGATGGTGTCGTAAGCTGGCAACTTCTTGCGGTCGGCCTCTGGAAGCGTTGTGACATCGATGAAATGCGAATTCAGAGCGTAATATGCAATCACCAGAGGTGTTGCGTCCAGGCAGCCAACAAACACTCGCGCAATGTCTTGCTCCTGCTGACGCGCAGCGGTTCTGCGGATGAAATTATCGAGACGATCATCCCCGCACGTAAAAGCCGCTCGATCGTGGTTGCGATCGAGCGGCTCTATTCGAACGCGCGCCAAGAAAGCGAGGTCGATCATTTCTTGCCCAGTGACATCAAGGCACGCAGGTCGGTCGTGGGCTCCGTTGCATCGAACGCCCGCATGAATGCATCGTGATCTTTTGCGGTCAGTTTGGTCACTCGGTATTCTTTCAGGGTCTCACGAGCGGCCTTCACTGCAGCCGACGTGATGAACTCTGATGCGTTGATGCCGTAGAAGCTCGCTGCCTGTTCGATGAGTTCCTTTGCTTCCTGGGTTGTTCTTTGTTCCATCCGGGCGGTCTTGGTGGTATCATGGCCCTCTTTGTACGCGGACATGGTGTCCTCCGTCTCCATAAAGCGGCCAGGACGGTCAGCAGATCTAATTATGTACGGCGTTTACCGTACAAGTCAATTGCTACCGCGTTGGTCCCAAAAAATCGTTAACCAGGGGATACGCCCAGGATGCTGGCCGGCCAGCACCTACGCCCAAAAAAGAACATATTGCGAACAGAGAACAAACAGTGTACATTGCAGTCTTGAGGGGGACGGCTGCGCGGCCCGCATTCAGCCAGGGGAAGCGTTGTCGACCCGCAGAATCATGGTCATAAGGAGGATAGCAATGGCCGCTCAGCCCGCATTACGCGTCGTCGAAGGTGCCAACCCGATGGACAAGACAAAGGCGCTCGACGCCGCGCTGTCGCAGATCGAACGCGCCTTCGGCAAGGGCTCGATCATGCGTCTCGGCAAGAACGACAAGGCGATGGACGTCGACACCGTCCCGACCGGGTCGCTCGGCCTCGACATCGCGCTCGGCATCGGCGGCCTGCCGCGCGGCCGCGTGGTCGAGATCTACGGCCCCGAATCCTCCGGCAAGACCACGCTCGCGCTGCATACGCTGGCCGAGGCGCAGAAGAAGGGCGGCATCTGCGCCTTCATCGACGCCGAGCACGCGCTCGACCCGATCTATGCGCGCAAGCTCGGCGTCAAGGTCGACGACCTCTTGATCTCCCAGCCCGACGCCGGCGAGCAGGCGCTGGAGATCGCCGACACGCTGGTGCGCTCCGGCGCGATCGACGTGCTGGTGATCGATTCGGTGGCTGCCCTCGTCCCTCGCGCGGAGCTCGAAGGCGAGATGGGCGACAGCCAGCCCGGGCTGCAGGCGCGGCTGATGAGCCAGGCCTTGCGCAAGCTCACCGCCTCGATCAACCGCTCCAACACCATGGTGATCTTCATCAACCAGATCCGCATGAAGATCGGCGTGATGTACGGAAGCCCTGAGACCACCACCGGCGGCAATGCGCTGAAATTCTACGCCTCGGTGCGCCTCGACATCCGCCGCATCGGCGTGATCAAGGAGCGCGACGAGGTGGTCGGCAACCAGACTCGCGTCAAGGTGGTGAAGAACAAGCTCGCGCCGCCGTTCAAGCAGGTCGAGTTCGACATCATGTACGGCGAGGGCGTCTCCAAGATGGGCGAGATCGTCGATCTCGGCGTCAAGGCCGGCGTGGTGGAAAAGTCCGGCGCCTGGTTCTCCTACGACAGCGTGCGCATCGGCCAGGGCCGCGAGAACGCGAAGACCTTCCTTAAGAACAATCCCGACATGGCGAACAAGATCGAGGCCGCCATCCGCCAGAACTCCGGCCTCATCGCCGAGCAAATTCTCGCCGGCGAGCGCGAGGAGGACAGCGACGACAACAAGGAAGCCGCCGAGGAGTGAGCGGCGGCGGCTGCTCTCCTACATCGCATTCGTCATGGCCGGGCTTGTCCCGGCCATCCACGCCTTAGGGTGCTGACGCGCGGCCAAGACGTGGATGCCCGCGACAAGCGCGGGCATGACGGGGGAATGCGGCAGGTCGTGCGGATGGCTCTAACCGCCCGCGTGCGCCTGCCGCTGCCGCGGCAATCTCTTGCGCGCCATCTCCAGCACCGCCGGCACGCCCGCATCGTTCCCCGGCGCCATCACGTGCACGCCGGCGACCCCCGGCGTCGCGGCAAGCTCCTCGATCAGTTCCACGCACAGCCGCATGCCGTCCGCCGCCGGATCGCTCGCCGCCTCCAGCCGCGCGATCATCGCGTCCGGAATGATCGTGCCGAACAGGTTCTCGCGCATCCACCGCGCCGAGCGCGCCGAGCGCAGCGGGTTGACGCCGATCAGCAGCGCGACCTTCTCGATCAATCCCGCGTCGGCGAGCCGCGCCACGTAGCGTCGCACCACGCCGATATCCATGCAGAACTGCGTCTGCACGAACTGCGTGCCCGACACGATCTTGCCGGCGAGCGTCGTCGGCTGCCACCCGGGCGGCGGATTGATCGGCGCATCCGCGGCGCCGAGGAAGAATCGCGGCGATCCCGCCACCTTCTGCCCGTGCGGCAGCGCGCCGTCGTCGCGCATCGCCCGCGCCATCTCGGTGAGCCCGCGCGAATCGAGATCGAACACGGGTTTTGCTTCCTTCTGGTCGCCCTGGGTCGGATCGTCGCCGCGCAGCAGCAGCAGGTTGCGGATGCCGAGCGCCGCCGCGCCCATCAGCTCGCCCGCGAGCGCGATGCGGTTGCGGTCGCGGCAGGCAAGCTGAAGGATCGGCTCGATGCCGTTCTGCACGAGGATCGCGGCCGCCGCCGTCGCCCCCATATGCGCGCGCGCGCCCGCGCCGTCGGTGACGTTGACCGCATCCGCAAGGGAGCGCAGCGCCAGCGCCTTCTCGAGCAGATCGTCCGCCGCGCACGAGGCCGGCGGCACCACCTCGGCGGTGAGCACGAAGGCGCCCGCCCGCAAGCTTTGCTCGAGGGCCGATCGGTGCAATGTCGCGTCGTTCATGCGGGGTCCGGGGGAGGGGACGGAGGCGGCGTTATAGCCCGTAGGGTGGTTTGAGCGAAGCGAAACCCACCGCCGAATCGCCAGTTGCGATTCACGTGGCGGGTTACGCGGCTTCGCCGCTAACCCACCGTACGGCCCACTTCCTGGACAGGCCACGCCCCTCTCGCTAGAACCCTTGGAAACACTGGCAAAACCGCCTTGCGCGCCCATATGCGGGAACGGCGGCAACAGTCCTGAAAGCAGTCCCTACGAGCACCCGAATGAGCGGCGTCAACGATATCCGGTCGGCCTTCCTGAACTACTTCGCCAAGAACGGGCACGAGATCGTCCCGTCCTCGCCGCTCGTGCCGCGCAATGATCCGACGTTGATGTTCACCAATGCCGGCATGGTGCAGTTCAAGAACGTCTTCACCGGCCTGGAGAAGCGTCCCTACCAGCGCGCCGTCACGGCGCAGAAATGCGTGCGCGTCGGCGGCAAGCATAACGACCTCGACAATGTCGGCTACACGGCGCGCCATCACACCTTCTTCGAGATGCTCGGCAACTTCTCGTTCGGCGACTACTTCAAGGATCGCGCGATCGAGCTCGCCTGGAATCTCGTCACCAAGGAGTTCGGCCTGCCGGCCGACCGCCTGACCGCGACCGTCTACATCGACGATGACCAGGCCTTCGACCTGTGGAAGAAGATCGCCGGCCTGCCCGAGTCGCGGATCATCCGCATCGCCGGCGCCGACAACTTCTGGGCCATGGGCGACACCGGCCCGTGCGGTCCATGCTCGGAGATCTTCTACGACCACGGCCCGCACATCCCGGGCGGCCCGCCCGGCTCGCCGGACGCCGACGGCGACCGCTTCATCGAGATCTGGAATCTCGTGTTCATGCAGTACGAGCAGATCGCGCCGGGCAACCGCCTCGACCTGCCGCGCCCCTCGATCGACACCGGCATGGGCATCGAGCGCGTCGCCGCCGTGCTGCAGGGCGTGCATGACAACTACGACATCGACCTCTTTCGCGCGCTCATCGGCGCGGTCGCCGAGCTCACCAAGGTGTCGCGCCGACGGCCCGCACAAGGCCTCGCTCCGGGTCATCGCCGATCATCTGCGCGCCGCATCGTTCCTGATCGCCGACGGCGTGCTGCCATCGAACGAGGGCCGCAGCTACGTGCTCCGTCGCATCATGCGCCGCGCCATGCGCCACGCCGAGCTCCTCGGCGCGAAAGAGCCGCTGATGTGGAAGCTCGTGCCGGTGCTGGCGCGCGAGATGGGCCAGGCTTATCCGGAGCTCCTGCGCGCGCAGGCGCTGATCACCGAGACGCTGCGGCTGGAGGAGACGCGCTTCCGCCGCACGCTCGAGCGCGGCCTCGCGATCCTCGACGACGCGTCGAAGTCGCTGAAGAAGGGCGACATGTTCGACGGCGAGACCGCCTTCACGCTCTACGACACCTACGGCTTCCCGCTCGACCTCACCCAGGACGCGTTGCGCGCGCGCGGCATCGGCGTCGACCTCGCCGCCTTCAACGACGCCATGGAGCGCCAGCGCGCCAAAGCGCGCGCCTCGTGGGCGGGCTCGGGCGAGGCCGCGACCGAGACCATCTGGTTCGGCCTGCGCGAAAAAGTCGGCGCCACCGAGTTCCTCGGCTACGAGACCGAGAGCGCCGAGGGCGTGGTCGCCGCGCTGGTGCGCGACGGCAAGCCGGCCGACGCGCTCAAGGCGGGCGAGAGCGGCGCCATCGTGATGAACCAGACGCCGTTCTACGGCGAGTCCGGTGGCCAGGTCGGCGACACCGGCGAGATGCGCCGCGAGGGCGTGCGCGTCGCCGTCACGAATACACACAAGAAGGCCGGCGACCTCTTCGTGCACGACGTCAAGATCGAGCAGGGGAGCGTCAAGGTCGGCGACCCGCTGCTCCTGGATGTGGACCATGCGCGCCGCAGCGCCATCCGCCGCAACCATTCGGCAACGCACCTGCTGCATGAAGCGTTGCGTCAGGTTCTGGGGGACCATGTGGCGCAGAAGGGCTCGCTGGTCGCGCCCGACCGCCTGCGCTTCGACTTCTCGCATCCCAAGCCGATGACCGCGCAAGAGATCGAGCGGGTCGAGGATATCGCCAACGACATCGTGCTGCAGAATTCGCCCGTCGCCACCCGCCTGATGGCGCTCGATGACGCGCGCGCGTCGGGCGCCCGCGCGCTGTTCGGCGAGAAATACGGCGATGAGGTGCGCGTGGTCGCGATGGGAGCAAATCCTGAAAGACCCAGCGGCAACACCCTGGGCTGGTCGGTCGAGCTGTGCGGCGGCACGCATGTGCGGCGCACCGGCGACATCGGCCTGATCAGCAGCGTGACCGACGCGGGTGTCGCGGCCGGCGTGCGCCGCATCGAGGCGCTCACCGGCACGGTCGCGCGCAAGGCCGCCGAGAAACAGATTCAAGTCGCGAAAAGCGCGGCAGCGGAGCTTAAGGTTCAACTCGAAGACCTCCCGGCGCGCGTCGCGGCGCTGCTCGACGAGCGCCGCAAGATGGAGCGCGAGCTCACCGACGCGAAGAAGAAGCTCGCCATGGGTGGCGCACGCCAGGACGGCGCCGACGGCGTGCGCAGCGTCGGCGACATCAAGCTGCTCGCCCGCGCCGTCACCGGCATCGAGATGAAGGATCTCAAGAGCCTGGTCGACGAGGGCAAGAAGCAGGTCGGCTCAGGCGTGGTCGCGATCGTCGGCGTGACCGAGGAGGGCAAGGCCGGCGTCGTGGTCGGCGTCACCGCCGACCTCACCCAGCGCTTCAATGCCGTCGACCTCGTCAGGAAGGGCGCCGAAGCCCTCGGCGGCAAAGGCGGCGGCGGCCGCCCCGACATGGCCCAGGCCGGCGGCCCCGACGGCTCCAAAGCCGATGCCGCCCTCGCCGCGATCGAGGCCGCGCTGGCGGGGTAAATCTTCACCCTCCCCTGAAGGGGGAGGGTCGCGAGCGAAGCGAGCGGGGTGGGGTGGCGTACCTTCCCCCGGGATCGTCGGTCGCGGTTGGGTCCGTCACCCCACCCCGACCGCCTTCGCTGCGCTACGGCAGTCGACCCTCCCCTGCAGGGGAGGATAAAGTTAGGTGCCGATGGCCCAGGTCCGCTTCACCAGCTGGCTGCGTGAGCTCGTCCCCGACGCCGCGATCGACGCCGACGGCGCCACCGTCGGCGATGCGCTCGCCGCGGTGTTCGCGACGCTGCCGCAGGTGCGCGGCTACGTGCTCGACGACCGCGGGATCTTGCGCAAGCACGTCTGCGTCTTTGCCGACGGCCGCCGCCTGCCGCGCGACGCGACGCTGAGCCATCCGATCCGCCACGATTCGCAGCTCTACATCATGCAGGCCTTGTCGGGTGGTTGAGTGCCACGGGCACTGAGCGCGCGCTCCCTCTCCCCGCCGAACTCGGGCTTGCCCGAGTTCGGCAATATAGTGCGCAAGTCGGGCAGGCTTGCCCGACTTGCGCAGGGGAGAGGGTTGGGGTGAGGGGCTCTCGGAGCTTAAATTGAAACGCCGAGCGGCCCTCACCTGACGCGCTTCGCGCGTCGTCCTCTCCCGGCGGGAGAGGGGAAGAGAAAGATGCAAAGCACGACCTCCGACACCCTCCTCGTCGCCACCCGCAAAGGCCTGCTCACGCTCGCGCGCAACGCCAGCGGCTGGTCGATCGCCAACACCGCCTTCGCCGGCGTCCCCGTCACCGCCGCGCTCGCCGACCCGCGCGACGGCGCCCTCTATGCGGCGCTCAAGCACGGCCATTTCGGCCCCAAGCTGCACCGCTCCGACGACGGCGGCCGCACCTTCATCGAGATCGGCACGCCCGCGTTTCCGCCCGACGCCGCCGGCGCGCCGTCGGTCTTCCAGTTCTGGACGATCATGCCGGGCGGCGCCGAGGCGCCGGGCCGGCTGTGGATCGGCGCGATCCCGGCCGGGCTCTTCCGCTCGGACGATCGCGGTGCGACCTGGCAGCAGGTGAGGGCGCTGTGGGACGTGCCGCAGCGCGCGCGCTGGTTCGGCGGCGGCTATGACGATGCCGGCATCCACTCGATCATGCCCGACCCGCGCGACGCCGATCGCCTCGTCGTCGCGCTCTCGTGCGGCGGCATCTGGATCTCGGCCGATGCGGGCGCGAGCTGGACGCAGCGCGGGGAGGGGCTCGTCGCCGACTATGCGCCGCCCGACGCCGCGAACGATCTCGCGATCCAGGATCCGCATCGCGTCGCGCGCTGCGCCGTCGCGCCCGACGTGCTGTGGATGCAACACCACAACGGCATCTTCCGCTCGACCGACGCGGGCGCGACCTGGACTCGCATCAGGCCGCAAGGTGACGACTTCGGGTTCGCGGTCGCGGCGCATCCGCGCGATCCCGCCACCGCCTGGTTCGTGCCGGCGGTCAAGGACGAGATGCGCGTGCCGCGCGACGGCGCGCTCGCGGTCAGCCGCACGCGCGACGGCGGCAAGACCTTCGAGACGCTGCGCGCCGGCCTGCCCCAGCGCGACGCCTTCGACCTCGTCTACCGCCACGGCCTCGACGTGGACGAGAGCGGCATGCGCCTCGCCATGGGCTCGACCACCGGCGCGCTGTGGACCAGCGAGGACGCGGGCGAGAGCTGGGCCCTCGTCAACGCCCACCTGCCGCCGATCTACTCGGTGCAGTTCCGGTGAGTGCTGTGCCTGTGAGTTGATGGCGCCGCAATGATTAATTACACGACTTCATCGTCATGTAGATGACGAACTCGCGCGTCGCGCCGCCGCCGAGGCCCGCCTTGGTGCCGAAGCGCGGGCGCGTCACGCTCACGGCGATCTCGCGAATGCCGATGCCGTGGTGCTTCTCGCTGTGGGCGCGCACCGCGATGCGCGGCCAGAACCGGTAGGCCAGGGCGGTCAAGGCGGTCAGCGCGGCACCCGAGAGGGCGAGGAAGGGCAGCGATAGTTCCAGCGGCATGATACGCTCCTACTGTTGGCGACTGGCTTTGTAATTAAAGATTACATACCAACAACGACACGATCCTGTCAACTCGGTAAATGGGAGGTTAACTATCTTTCCACGAGGCTCGGACTACGAGCCCGCCAAGCGCTTGCCTGGTCTGTAATTTCGGTTTACGAATTATTAATCCGTCGCCGTCGCGTAACCGTGTTGGGGGGTATGATGGCCTTGTCCCAGGACGCCATTCGACTCTACGAGCAGGACCTGCTGCAGAAGGCCGACATGCTCGCCATCGGCCTCAAGGGCCTGCGCTCGGCCGATGCCGGGCGGGCCGCCGAGCTGCTCGTCGTCATCACCGACCGGCTCGAAGGCGCGGCCGTCGGCGAGGACGCGCCCGCTGCCGTGCCGGCCGCCGCCGCCGAGCGGCAGAAGCCGCTGCTGGTCGCGACCCGCGGCGGCGGCGACGATGTGGAGGATTTCATCCTCGACATTCTGGCCGAGAACCCGGTCGGCATGTCGGTGCAGGAGATCGTCGACCACCTCGACGAGGCGCAGCTCGACATGAAGCGGCGCACCCTGGTCGTGCGGCTGCACCGCATGGTGCATGCCGGCCGCCTCGCCCAGCGCGCGCACGGCCACTATGCGCTCAGCGAAGCCGAGCGCACCCGCCGGCGCGCCTGAGGGCAAATTCCAGAACGAAGCCAACTGGGATAACAGCAGCGATTCCAGTACATTCGCCCCGTCAGCCGATGTGGCGGGCCGGAGGCGCCGCCGTCACAGACGCCGGACGGCTTCGTCGCGCCGAGCGAAGCCGAGCGCACCCGCCGGCGGGTGTGCGGGCGCGGCCAATTTTGGCAGAACATCCCAACTGGGATAACAGCAGCAATTTCAATGAGGCGGTGTTTCACCCTCCCCTGCCAGGGGTCCCTGCAGGGAGGGTGAAGCGGCTACGCCGCCATCGCCTTCTTCAGGTTCTCGTCGACCTTGTCGAGGAAGCCGGTGGTCGAGAGCCACTTCTGGTCGGCGCCGACCAGGAGCGCGAGATCCTTGGTCATGTAGCCGGCCTCGACGGTGCCGACGCACACCGTCTCGAGCGTGGATGCGAACTTGGCGAGCTCGGCATTGCCGTCGAGCTTCGCCCGATGCGCGAGGCCGCGCGTCCATGCGAAGATCGAGGCGATCGAGTTGGTCGAGGTGTTGCGGCCCTTCTGGTGCTCGCGGTAGTGCCGCGTCACGGTGCCGTGCGCGGCCTCGGCCTCGACCACCTTGCCGTCCGGCGTGGTCAGCACCGAGGTCATCAGGCCGAGCGAGCCGTAGCCTTGCGCCACCGTGTCGGACTGCACGTCGCCGTCGTAGTTCTTGCACGCCCACACGTAGCCGCCCGACCATTTCAGCGCCGCCGCCACCATGTCGTCGATCAGGCGGTGCTCGTAGGTGAGCTTGTTCTTGTCGAACTCGGCCTTGAACTCCTTGTCGAACACCTCCTGGAAGATGTCCTTGAAGCGGCCGTCATAGACCTTGAGGATCGTGTTCTTGGTCGACAGGTACACCGGATAGCCGCGCGCGAGCCCGTAATTGAGCGAGGCGCGGGCGAAGTCGCGGATCGAGTCATCCAGGTTGTACATCGCCATCGTGACGCCGCGGCCCGGCGCCTTGAACACCTCGCGCTCGATCTTCTTGCCGTCCTCGCCCGTGAACGTGAGCGTGATCGTGCCCTTGCCGGGGAAGACGAAGTCGGTCGCACGATACTGGTCGCCGTAGGCGTGGCGGCCGATGATGATCGGCTTTGTCCAGCCCGGCACCAGGCGCGGCACGTTCTTGCAGATGATCGGCTCGCGGAAGATGGTGCCGCCGAGGATGTTGCGGATGGTGCCGTTGGGCGAGGGGTACATCGCCTTGAGATTGAACTCCTTCACGCGCCCCTCGTCGGGCGTGATGGTCGCGCACTTCACGCCGACGCCGACCTCCTTGATCTTCTCGGCCGCGTCGACCGTGACCTGGTCGCCGGTCTTGTCGCGATGCTCCATCCCGAGGTCGTAGTAGAGCAGCTGCACGTCGAGGTAGGGATGGATCAGCTTGTCCTTGATGAGCTGCCAGATGATCCGCGTCATCTCGTCCCCGTCGAGCTCGACGACGGGATTCATCGACCTTGATCTTAGGCATTGTCAGAGCGAGGCGAGC
>CAVPGG010000134.1:0-11567 GCA_963703755.1 uncultured Pseudomonadota bacterium | reverse complement strand
TGAGTTAGGACGAGACCCACTGGGGATATGGGGGTGTCGGTCATGAAAGCGTGTTTGCGAAGCCTAGTGGTCGTTTTCCTGGCGGTCATCCCGACCGCTCTTTTCACCGCGTGCAATGAGTGCTCGAACGCGTCGAAGGCCGACGCGCTCATGGCGGAGCTACAGCGGACAGCCGATGCCAACGATACGGCGGCGTACTGCGACTGGCAGAGGACGCATGCTGGAGATCTGGCAGGGCTCTACAAGATGAGCGCCAACCTCTATCAAGACGTATTTGGCGAGACTTACCGGCCCTGCCGAAAGGTCTGCGGACCGGGCTGGATCATCACCGGCTGCAGCACAGTCTGCGACGGCACGCCGTACACGACGGCGAAGAAGGGCCTGGAAACGCAGGATGGCCTGGCCGGCAAGATGATGACCGATGCGCAGCAGCTCACCGACTCGGTTGACTACGTCTGCGCCGGTTCCGACCATGAGCATGAGTTCAATCAGCCCCGGGGCTGGCTGTACTGGATCCGCGAGATGCGCGAGAGTGGTACCGAGCTCGTTCGCCTCTCGTGTGGCTCGCGCTGAGTTGTCGGTCTCGCGATGCGAGAGGACTCTATCTGATCTGGGTCTGAGACTTGTCCCGTCGCACATCAGAAGTCAGCGGCCGCTCGACGCTTGACGAGCATGTTTTGGCGTCCTGCGTGTCGTCGGCGGCCAACCCGCGCTGTTCGTCCGACGGAGAAGAATAGCGTAAGGCCTCCTGAGTCTTCGAAAGTGCGATCCGGTCGGCGAGCTCGTCAGCATAGGTGGCGAGGCAGACGCCCTTGGAGTCGCGGGCGATACGCAACATGAGCAGTCCCGGCGTCGTGAAATCCGGGCCGTGCAAGAGCTTGTCGGCGCTGACAGCGTTCGTGGAGTTGTCCTCCAGCGAGATGACGATCTGCTTCGTGGCCAACTCGGTTTTCACGAACTTGAGGAGCTTGGGGTCTTTGAGCAAGGCCTTGATCGCTTCGGATTGGCTGTCGATGCACGCAGACTGATCGTGGTTGAGCGCGGTGAGGTTGTCCTGTTCGAGTTTTTTAACGGCCGGTTTCAGGATGACGGTATGGGGCTTTTCATAGATCCATTTCGAGACAGGTCCGTAATAGTCTCCGGCGCACTCGCGGTCCTGGTAAAAGTTTTGGATGTTCCAGAAACCGGGGGTGTAAACCATCTGATGGGTGTGAGGCTCAATCCAAAGGTACTCAGTCATATCGCAACGGGTTGCGGTGACCGGTGGAGTCTCGCTGGTTCGGTCAACGACTGCGACAGCCGAGAAGTCGAGACCGTCGCGGCTGTGCGTGAAGGCGCCGATTTCGGTGCTCATCTGCTGGGCATGGGCGCAGGGAGCGATTGCCGCGAGCAGCGCGCCAACGAGCCAGAAAACGGGCACTTTGATCCTTTTCATGACGAGTCTCTCCGGACTTAGTGACTTCAAGTCCCGTGCCTTTGCGCAGGGGCAGCGTCCGCGTCCAAGGGTCTGGAGTCGTTGGGGTTGACGGCAGTGCGGGGGGGTCATCTGTATAAGGTGCGCACACTCGTTGAGGGAATTGATCTTACCGATAAGAATCGACTCCGAACTGCCTAGGTTTTTGGCAGTAGCCCGCTTTCCAGCAGGTTCGACGAGCTGGCAGATCACCCAAGCCTATGAGATGGCTGACTCTGCCCTCCGCGCTCGCGCGGCACACAGCTTGCTCCATAGTCTTGTGCTTAGAGAAGATAACGAGAGGATTTCCGATGACGTTGCGTTTCAGACCCGCGGCCGTGGCTGCCATTGTCGCTGTCTCCTGTCTCGCGGTGCTCGGCCCCGTCGCGCATGCCATGGGAAAGAAATCAACCCCGCCACCGGCCCCAACCCTGCCCCCGGAGCCGGCCTGGGGACCCATACCGCCCGGAGTAGAGGTCTCTGACCTGCCGGTCGCGCACTCGAGCGCCGACATCGAAGCCCGTTGGGATACGCTTGAACGCGCATCGTCGACTACAATGCCGCGTTTCCCGTTGGTCCATTCACGCCGAACGGCTTCTCCTTTCCGCTGGCCGTTCATTCCAAGCTCCTCAAAGGCCTCGACATCGACTACATCAACCAGGTTTTCGAGTTTTCACACGCTCCTACGGGAATCCGGGCACCGACGTGCACGACGTTCCCTTTTGCCAGCGCACGGGCGACTACGACTTCACGCTGCGCGGCCTGATCCCTATCGTCTACCAGTTCAAGGACAAGCCCTGGATCTTGTCGCCTGCGGCCTACAAGCGCCTGGTCGACGTGATCCTCGATCAGAAGGGCGACCAGCCCCTCACCGAGTTCAGCCTCGGCATCTGCGGTGAGCACGGCGAGACCGAGAACCACATCCTGATGACCGAGTCGTCGCGCTACCTCACCAACCAGCTCTATCTGCAAGAGTTGCAGGCCTCTGGCAAGTACGACTGGCACTATGACAATGCCCGCAACGGCATGACCACCTGGATGCTGAATCATCTCCAGACCTTCTTCAAATCGACTTCTACGAGTTCAACGCGCACCCGTATCAGGCGTTCACGGTCATGGCGATCGAGAACCTCGACAACTACTCCTGCGACGTGAACGTGAAAAAAGCGGCCGCCGGTATGGCGCTCGATTACCTCGACGCGAACTTCGCCGTCCCGTCGAACAATGGCCGCCGCTACGTCCCTTCCGCCGCCAACCTCCGTACGTTTCGCGCACCGATCTCGTGGCCTCTGACGCCGAGCTCTCCCGCATGTACATGGCCTGCGGCGCGGGCGAGGTCTCGGCGAGCTCCCGGCCCCGGGCCTCGTCACGTCGGCGGCACGGAGATGTTCTACGCGGCGCTCAGCTCGCATCGGGTCGCCGACCTCACGGCCGACCTGATCCTGAACAGGCGCGGCAGCTACTTCCAGGGCCTGCATCACGATTCGGTCGAGATGTACGCGTCGGCACCCAAGCTTCCTGATGAGCGCGGGCGGCATCCACGTCTCGGTCTGGGACTACTTCTCGAACCAGATGGACGAGTGGGCCGTCGGCACCACCCTGATCCCCAGCCATGGCGGAGGCTTCGACGCCTCGAACATGATCCGGTTCACGGGCGCGTCCGACGACACCAAGCGCGTCAACACCTGTGTGGTGCCGAACTTCATGTGCGGAATCAACCCAGTCGTGCCGGCTGAATCCCGACTTCGTGCATGGAGAAATCTGGCAACTTCACTTTCTTCGACTTCGCCTTCGCCGAACTGCCCGCTCAACTGGGGATTCTATGCGGCCCTCTATAGCGCGCCCTGCGACTCGAACAGTGCAGCTCCGTCGGCTCGAGCTACGGTTTCCTCGAAGCCGAAGAAGCGTCCGGCATGAGCTCATCGACTTCCGCTCCCGCGTGCTTTCGCGAACGGCGGCAAGTCGTGGACTCGGCGAACAACAACTCGTACCAGCTCGCAAACGGCACACACGGTGAACTTCATCCCGGCCCCTGAACAGGCCTACAACTGGAGCATCCAGTCGTACGACGGCCGCGGCACGCAGACGAATCTGCATAACAATCCCATGGCCTACGGCGATATCATTAACGCCGACGGCAGCGGCCTGATCACGATGACCAACCCGTTCCTGCGCAGGAAGCTCTCGCTCGACATGCGAAATCCGGCGGCGCCACTCCGTTCGGAAGCCAGCTACTGAGCGGGGCATTTTTAACTCGTGCTACTATAAGAGGATGACTCTTCTTCTCTCCGCTCTTGTCTTGGCCCTGCCCGCTTTTGCGTCCGACCCTTGCGAAAAGGGGTCGACCCCGGAATGCCGCGGCTCCATCAAAGCCGAAATGGACGCGGGCCACTGGGACAAGGTCAAAGCCATCACCGATATCTTGTGCAAGAACTTGAGGCTGTCCCCTGCCAGCTGAGCGGGTTTGCCGCGCGTAAACTGACCGTGGCAGCCCCAGCGAACGAACAGTCCAAATTCATGATGATGGCGTCCAACTCGTATCTGGTCGGCTGTGACCTGGGCGACCCGGACAGTTGCTATCAGACTGGAATCATTATGGAGCTCAGCCATGAGTATGCGGAAGCCCGGCCGCGGTTCAGATTTGCGTGCGAAAAAGGCGTGACCGCGGCCTGCGAGAGCGAAAAAGAAAATCGCGGGAAAGCAAAACTCGATTCTAGCCTCTGACGCCTACATTCTTCGTATGAACCGTGACGTGACGGAGGCGAAATACCTTTACCCGCATCTCATCTCCGAGGAGACCGTCGGAAAAACCTGTCCCGGCGACAGCTCGCCAGATCACTTCGAATGTTATCGGAAAGCGACGATCGCCGCCATAGACCGGCATCATATGGTCGAGCCCGCCATTGCCATCGCCGAAATCTATCTGGTGATGAGGCTCAAGGCGATCCACAAAAAGCTCAATTCGCCGGTGCCACCCGTCGAGCTGGCTGAGATCGCGGTCTCCCGCGAGAAGTTCGCGGAGCTCAAGGCTGGCCTGTCGCTCGCCGCCGTAGCGTCGGCAAAGCGGAAGCCCCATGCGCGAAGGCGGGCCGCCGCCAAGCCTCTTTTCCCCGTGCATTCCGTCGTTATTTCTCTGTGCAGCCTTCCCGGCGTCATCTGATCGTCACCCTTCCCCGTCCGCCGAATTTAGGCTAAGGGGTCCCGGCCGCGCCCCACCCTGCGCGCGTGGCGACCAGGCGGCGCGTCCACGACGCCTTTTTTTATGCCCGCAATCAAGCGCATGTCCCGGCGAAGTGGGCGCCGGTTCGCCGATAAGGACATGCGCCAGCATGTGAATTTTGCCGGACACGGGATGCCGAAACGAACCGACATATCCTCGATCCTGATCATCGGCGCGGGACCGATCGTCATCGGCCAGGCGTGCGAGTTCGACTATTCGGGAACCCAGGCCTGCAAGGCGCTCAAGGACGAGGGCTACCGGATCATCCTGGTCAACTCGAACCCGGCGACCATCATGACCGATCCGGACATTGCCGACGCCACCTACGTCGAGCCCATCATCCCCGAGATCGTCGCGAAGATCATCGAAAAGGAACGGCCCGACGCGCTGCTGCCCACCATGGGCGGGCAGACGGCGCTCAACTGCGCCCTTTCACTCAAACGAATGGGCGTGCTCGACCAGTTCAACGTGAAGATGATCGGCGCCACCGCCGAGGCGATCGACAAGGCCGAGGACCGCAAGCTGTTTCGCGAGGCGATGACCAAGATCGGGCTGGAGACGCCGAAGTCGTCGCTCGCCAACGCATCCGACCTCAAGAAGGCCGACCGCGAGCACCATGCGACCGAGATCCTGCGCATCCGGGCGCGGAAGCTTTCCGCCGACGAGGAGCGGCGCGCGCTCGCCGCATTCGAGGGGTCGTGGGCGGCGGGCGAGGCCGACCGCAAGCGACGCTATGTCGAGAAGGGGCTGATCGAGGGGCTGGAAGCGCTCGCCGAGATCGGCCTGCCGGCGATCATCCGGCCGTCCTTCACGCTCGCCGGCACCGGCGGCGGCGTCGCGTTCAACAAGGCCGAGTTCCTCGAGATCGTCGAGCGCGGGCTCGACGCCTCGCCCACCACCGAGGTGCTGATCGAGGAGAGCGTGCTCGGCTGGAAGGAATTCGAGATGGAGGTGGTGCGCGACAAGCGCGACAACTGCATCATCATCTGCTCGATCGAGAATCTCGATCCGATGGGCGTGCACACCGGCGACTCGATCACGATCGCGCCGGCGCTCACGCTCACCGACAAGGAATACCAGATCATGCGCGACGCCTCGATCGCGGTGCTGCGCGAGATCGGGGTGGAGACCGGCGGCTCGAACGTGCAGTTCGCGGTCAACCCGGAAGACGGTCGCCTCGTCATCATCGAGATGAATCCGCGCGTGTCGCGCTCCTCCGCGCTCGCCTCGAAGGCGACCGGCTTCCCGATCGCCAAGGTCGCGGCCAAGCTCGCGGTCGGCTACACGCTGGACGAGATCGCCAACGACATCACGGGCGGCGCGACGCCCGCCTCGTTCGAGCCGACCATCGACTACGTGGTGACGAAGATCCCGCGCTTCGCGTTCGAGAAATTCCCCGGCGCCGAGCCGGTGCTGACCACCTCGATGAAGTCGGTGGGCGAGGTGATGGCGATCGGCCGCACGTTCCAGGAGTCGCTGCAGAAGGCGCTGCGCTCGCTGGAGACGGGACTGACCGGCCTCGACGAGATCGCGATCGAGGGCACCGGCCTCGGCGACGACAAGAACGCGGTGCGCGCCGCGCTCGGCCGCTCGACGCCGGACGGGATCCTGAAAGTCGCGCAGGCGATGCGGCTCGGCATCAGCGACGAGCAGATCCATGCGAGCGGCAAGATCGATCCCTGGTTCCTGGCGCAGATCCGCGGCATCGTCGATACCGAGGCGGAGATCCGGCAGAAGGGCCTGCCGACGACGCCGGGCGCGCTGCGCCGGCTCAAGGGCATGGGCTTCTCCGACGCGCGGCTCGCCAAGCTCACAGGGCTCGCGGCCGACGAGGTGACGCGGCGGAGGCATGCGCTCGACGTGCGGCCGGTGTTCAAGCGCATCGATACCTGCGCGGCCGAGTTCGCCTCGCCCACCGCCTACATGTACTCGACCTACGAGCCGCCGTTCGCCGGCTCGCCGAGCGACGAGGCCGCGCCGTCGAACGCCAAGAAGGTCATCATTCTCGGCGGCGGGCCGAACCGCATCGGCCAGGGCATCGAGTTCGACTACTGCTGCTGCCACGCGGCCTTCGCGCTCGCCGAGGCGGGCTACGAGACCATCATGGTCAACTGCAATCCCGAGACGGTGTCGACCGACTACGACACCTCGGACCGGCTCTACTTCGAGCCGCTCACCGCCGAGGACGTGCTGGAGATCATCGCGACGGAGCGCCGCAACGGCACGCTGCACGGCGTGATCGTGCAGTTCGGCGGGCAGACGCCGCTCAAGCTCGCGGGGCCGCTCGAGGCCGCCAAGGTGCCGATCCTCGGCACCTCGCCCGACGCGATCGACCTCGCGGAGGACCGCGATCGCTTCAAGGGATGGCTCGACAAGCTCGGCCTGCGCCAGCCCAAGAGCGGCATCGCGACGAGCCCCGAGAAGGCGCGCGCCATCGCGGAGGGCATCGGCTATCCGATCGTGATCCGCCCGTCCTACGTGCTGGGCGGCCGCGCCATGGAGATCGTGCACGACTCCGCGCAGCTCGACCGCTATGTGGCGCGGCTCGCCCGCGATCTTGACCGGCCGTCCGAGCTCCTGGTGTCGGAAAAGCGACCGCTGCTGATCGACCGCTATCTGTCGGATGCGACCGAAGTCGACGTTGACTGCCTTGCGGACGGCAAGGATACGTTCATCGCCGGCATCATGGAGCACATCGAGGAGGCGGGCATCCATTCGGGCGACTTCGGCCTGCGCGCTGCCGCCGCATTCGCTCACGCCCGCGACCATCGCGGAGCTCGAGCGGCAGACGCGCGCGCTCGCGCTCGCGCTCAAGGTCGGCGGGCTGATGAACGTGCAGTACGCCATCAAGGACGGCGACATCTACGTGCTCGAGGTCAACCCGCGCGCCTCGCGCACGGTGCCGTTCGTCGCCAAGGTGATCGGCATTCCGGTGGCCAAGATCGCCGCGCGCGTGATGGCCGGCGAGCCGCTCGCGAGCATTCGGCCTCAAGCCGCCGGCGCTGCGCCATGTGGGCGTCAAGGAAGCGGTGTTTCCGTTCGCGCGCTTCCCCGGCGTCGACACGGTGCTCGGCCCGGAGATGCGCTCGACCGGCGAGGTCATCGGCCTCGACCTCACGTTCGAAATCGCCTTCGCAAAAAGCCAGATCGGCGGCGGCTCGCGCCTGCCGCGCCGCGGCACCGTGTTCATCTCGGTCAAGGACTCCGACAAGGCGCGCATCCTGCCGGCCGCCCGGCTCCTCGTCGACCTCGGCTTCAAGGTGGTCGCGACCTCGGGGACCTCGCGCTACCTCGCCGAGAACGGGGTCGCGGCCCACAAGATCAACAAGGTGGCGGAAGGCCGCCCACACGTCGTGGATGCCATCAAGAACGGCGATATCCAGCTGGTCTTCAATACTACCGAGGGAGCGACCGCCCTGGCCGACAGCCGGCCGCTGCGCCGCGCCGCCCTCTTGCATAAAGTCCCGTACTACACCACTCTTTCAGGGGCCGTCGCGGCCGCGCAGGGGATCAAGGCCTATCTTGGGGGCGACCTCGAGGTGCGCACGCTGCAGAGCTATTTCGCGGGCCAAGCCTGATTGCGGGACCCGGCGTGGGGCTGACGGCAGGAGTTGGCAGAGAGACATACGATCGCGCGCCGGGCATCCCGATTCGCGGTCGGAACTTTATTCTCTGCGGAGGATTAAGGACCGATGGACAAGATACCCATGACGGCGGCGGGCTACGCCGTGCTCGAGCATGAGCTGAAGCACTGCCAGACCGTGGAACGGCCCCGCATCATCCAGCAGATCACCGACGCGCGCTCGCACGGCGACCTCTCGGAGAACGCCGAGTATCACGCGGCGAAGGAGCTGCAATCGCTCAACGAGGGCCGCATCGCCGAGATCGAGGACAAGCTCGCGCGCGCCGAGGTGATCGACGTGTCGAAGCTCTCCGGCGACACGATCAAGTTCGGCGCGACCGTGACGCTGGTCGATGAGGACACCGACAAGAAATCGATCTGGCAGATCGTGGGCGAGCCCGAGGCCGACGCCAAGAAGGGCAGGATTTCGATCACGTCGCCGCTCGCCCGCGCGCTCGTGGGCAAGAAGAAGGGCGCGCAGGTCGAGGTGGTGACGCCCGGCGGCGCCAAGGCCTACGAGGTCATGAAGGTCGAGTGGCGGTGAGCCGCGCCGCAACGCCTCGGCCACCCTCGTCCTTCGAGACGCTTGTCGTCGCAAGCGCGACGACAAGCTCCTCAGGATGAGGGTGGAATTAAATCTTTAGAAAATCCAATAGCAAAACCTCATGGTGAGGAGCGTCGCGTAGCGACGCGTCTCGAACCATGGACCGCTTGCTCCGCAGGCCTCACCCCTCCATCGGCACCGCCGCGGCATCCTTCGAGTTGCGCAGCGTCAGCGACGTCTTGACGTTGCGCACGTGCGGCGCGGCGGTGAGCTCGGTGACGAAGGCCTGGAAGGTCTTGAGGTCGGGGGCGACGCATTTGAGGATGAAGTCGATCTCGCCCGACAGCATCCAGCATTCGCGCACCAGCGGCTCCGCGCGCACGAAGTTCTCGAACTCGATGAGGTCCGCCTCGGCCTGGCTCGACAGATGCACCATGGCGAACACGGTGACCTCGTAGCCGAGCAGCTTCTCGTCGAGCAGCGCACGGTAGCCCTTGATGTAGCCGGCCTCCTCCAGCGCCCGCACCCGGCGCAGGCAGGGCGGCGCCGAGATGCCGACCCGGCGGGCCAGCTCCACATTGGTGATTCGGCCATTGTCCTGCAGCTCGCGCAGAATATGGCGGTCGATGTCATCGAGACGGTCGGGCACGGCGCCTCCGGGGGTAGCGGGCGGCCCGCTATCTAGCCGGAAGTCCGGCGGTGCGAAAGATTATTGCGCGCCCAAAGCGGGAAATTTGTCGAAATTGCCACGTTCCGCCGCAAGCTGTGCAAGTCCAGGGTTGCGTATCTTGCATGGCTTGTCGAATGCCTTACATTGGGGGCGAACTCGCAACCCGCCCAAAAACCGGCGGCGCGGCTTCTCCCCGCATCAGGACCACCAATGCCCAAGACTACGCATGCCAAAGTCGTCATCGTCGGATCGGGTCCGGCGGGCTATACGGCGGCGATCTATGCGGCCCGCGCGATGCTCGAGCCGATCCTGATCCAGGGCGTGCAGCCGGGCGGCCAGCTTACCATCACGACCGACGTGGAGAACTACCCGGGCTTCGCCGACGTGATCCAGGGCCCGTGGCTGATGGAGCAGATGCAGCGGCAGGCCGAGCATGTCGGCACGCGCATCGTCACCGACCACGTCAATGCGCTCGATCTGGACAATCGACCGTTCCGCCTCACCTGCGATTCCGGCGACGTCTATCTCGCCGACAGCCTGGTCCTCGCGACCGGCGCGCAGGCGCGCTGGCTCGGCCTGCCGTCGGAGCAGAAGTTCAAGGGCTACGGCGTCTCCGCCTGCGCGACCTGCGACGGCTTCTTCTATCGCGGCAAGAACGTGTTCGTGATCGGCGGCGGCAACACCGCGGTCGAGGAGGCGCTCTTCCTCACCAATTTCGCCGCCCACGTCACGGTAGTGCACCGGCGCGACGGCTTCCGCGCCGAGAAGATCCTCCAGGACCGCCTGTTCAAGAACCCGAAGATCTCGGTGGTGTGGAATTCGGTGCTGCACGACGTGAAGGGCGACGACAATCCGCTCAAGGTGCGCGGCATCGCGCTGCGCAACCTCGAGACCGGCGCCGTCACGGAACGCGAGGCGGACGGCGTCTTCATCGCCATCGGCCATTCGCCGGCGACCGAGCTGGTCGTCGGCAAGCTCGAGCTCAAGCCCTCCGGCTACGTCAAGACCGCGCCGTTCTCGACCGCAACGTCGGTCGCCGGCGTGTTCGCGGCCGGCGACGTGACGGATGACATCTATCGCCAGGCGGTGACCGCAGCCGGCCTGGGCTGCATGGCGGCGCTCGAGGCGGAGCGTTTCCTCGCCGCGCGGGGCGAGACGGAGCGGCGGGCCGCCGCCGAGTGATCGCGGCGCTCGCGCGCGGGGGCGGGGAAGGTTTGACACGATGGACTGGGACAAGCTCAAGGTCTTTCACGCCGCCGCCGAGGCGGGCAGCTTCACGCACGCAGGCGAGCAACTCGGCCTGTCGCAATCGGCCGTGTCGCGCCAGGTGAGCGCGCTCGAGCAGGAGCTCTCGGTCGCGCTCTTCCACCGCCATGCGCGCGGCCTGATCCTCACGGAGCAGGGCGAGCTGCTCTATCGCACCGCGCACGAAGTGTTCATGAAGCTCGAGGCGGCGCGCGCCAAGCTCACGGATTTGCGCGAGCGGCCGCACGGCGACCTCAAGGTGACCACCACGGTCGGCATCGGGGTGCACTGGCTGACCCCGCGGCTCGGCGAGTTCGTCGACCTCTTTCCCGACATCCGCATCCACCTCATCACCACCGACGAGGAGCTCGACCTCGCGATGCGCGAGGCGGACGTGGCGATCCGCCTGCGCCAGCCCACCCAGCCGGACCTGATCCAGCGCAAGCTGTTCTCAGTGCGCTTCCATGCCTATGCGTCGCCCGAGTACCTCAAGCGCTTCGGCACGCCGCGCACCATCGAGGATCTCGACGCGCACCGCGTGCTGCTGCTCGGCGGCACGATCCCGGCCTACCTGCAGCCGACACGCTGGCTGGTCGAGGTCGGCCGCGACAGCAAGGGCCCGCGCGTGGCGCATCTCAGCATCAACAACGTGCTCGGCATCCTGCGCGCCTGCCAGCGCGGGCTTGGTATCGCGATGTTGCCGGACTATCTGGTCGAGGAGAACGGCGGCCTCGTGCAGCTCTTCGCCGAATCGGAGGCGATCACGCTCGACGCCTTCTTCGTCTATCCGGAGGAGCTCAAATCGGTCGCCCG
>CAVPGG010000133.1:0-35747 GCA_963703755.1 uncultured Pseudomonadota bacterium | reverse complement strand
GAGCGCCGAGAGCCGGCTGGACAGGGGGACGCCGATCACCGGGAGGTCGGTGTGCGCGGCGAGCACGCCGGGGAGCGCGGCCGAGAGGCCGGCACCGGCGATCAGTACGCGCAGCCCGCGCGCACGGGCGTTCTTGGCGTAGTCGCTGACGGCGTCCGGCTGGCGGTGGGCCGAGAGCACGCGCACCTCGCAGACGATGCCTCGCTGCTCGAGCTCGTTCGCGGCGGACTGCATCGTCTCGCGATCGGACTCCGAGCCCATCAGGATGCCGACGAGCGGCTCGGGGCCACCCGGCTGCTCGGCGGCGACGACGGCGAGTTGCGGCTCGGGGGTCATGCGCTGGGCGTGACCGCCCGCGCGCCGATGTCGCGGCGCATCTGGCGTCCGTCGAACTCGATCATCTCGGCGGCAGCATACGCAGCGTCGCGCGCCGCGGCCGCGTCGGCGCCCAGCGCGGTGACGCTGAGGACGCGCCCGCCGGCCGTGACGATCTCCCCGTCAGCGCGCCGCGCGGTGCCGGCGTGCGTGACCTCGACCCCGGCCGGCAGCGTGCCGAGGCCGCTGATCGGCTGGCCGCTCGAGCTCGACTCGGGGTAGCCGCGGCTGGCGAGCACCACGCTGACCGCCCACTCCGGCGACCACTCGAGCTCGACTCCGCCCAGGCCCCCGGGCCGCGTCGAGTCACGCAGCGCCTCGAACAGGTCGGAGCGCAACCGCGGCAGCAGCGCCTGCGTCTCGGGATCCCCGAAGCGAACGTTGAACTCGATCACCCGCGGGCCTTCCGCCGTGAGCATCAGTCCGCCGTAGAGGACGCCGTGAAACGGCGTGCCCCGCGCGCGCATCAGCTCGACGATCGGCTGGTGGATCGTCGCCACGAGCTCTCGCGCGCGCTCGGGCGTCACACCGGGGACCGGGGAGTAGGAGCCCATGCCGCCGGTGTTGGGGCCACGGTCGCCGTCGTGGATCCGCTTGTAGTCCTGGGCCGGCGCCATCGCGACGGCGCGCTCCCCGTCGCAGAGCGCGAGCAGCGAGAGCTCCTCGCCGACGAGATGCTCCTCGACGACGACCGTGTCGGTGCCGAAGCGGTGCTCGACGAGCAGCGCGCGCAGCGCCGCGAGCGCCGCCGCCTCGTCCTCGACGATGACGACGCCCTTGCCGGCGGCGAGGCCATCGGCCTTCAGCACGACCGGGTAGCGCGAGATCGCCGCGAGCGCCTCCTCGACCGTCTGCACTCGGCTCCACGCGGCGGTCGGCACGCCCGCCTCCGCCATCGCCTCCTTCGCGAATCCCTTCGAGCCCTCGAGGCGGGCAGCTGCGCCGCTCGGCCCGAACGCCGCGACGCCGGCGGCGCCGAGGCGGTCGACCAGACCGAGCGTCAACGGCAGCTCCGGCCCGACGACGACGAGGTCGACCTCGCGCTCGAGCGCGACGCCGACGAGGCCGTCGAGGTCGTCCACCGCCACCGCAACGAGCTCGGCGCTCTCGGCAATGCCGGGGTTACCTGGAGCGCACAGCAGCGACGGCGACTGCGGCGAGCGGGCGAGAGCTCGGACCAGCGCGTGCTCACGCCCACCCGAGCCGACGACGAGGACACGGGGAGCGGGAGGAGCCACGACCGGCGTTCTACCGGATCGGCCGGCGGCCGCGCACGACGGATAGCGTACGCACCCGATGTCCGTCTTCGACTGGAACGCCGCCAGCTACGACACCGTTTCCGCGCCGCAGCAGGCCTGGGGCGCGACCGTGGTCGAGCGGCTCGAGCTCGAGGGCTCGGAGACCGTGCTCGACGCGGGCGCGGGCACCGGCCGCGTCACCGACCTCGTCCTCGAGCGTCTGCCGCACGGGCACGTGATCGCGGTCGACGGCTCGCAGGCGATGTGCGACCGCGCCCGCGAGCGGCTTCCATCCGATCGCAGCACGGTGATCTGCTCCGACCTGGTCACGCTCGAGCTGGCGGAGCCGGTCGACGCGATCATCTCGACCGCGACCTTCCACTGGATCCTCGACCACGACGCGCTGTTCGCACGGATGCGCGCACTCGTCCGCGACGGCGGCCAGTTCGTGGCGCAGTGCGGCGGCGTCGGCAACATCGCCGCCGTGCGCGCGGCCGCGGACGCGGTCGCAGCTGAGCCGCGGTTCGAGCCGCATCTCGCGACGATGGCCCCGGTCTGGAACTTCGCGACTCCACAGGACACGCGCATGCGCCTCGAGCGGGCCGGCTTCGCGGTCTCGGGCATCTGGCTCGCCCCGGCGCCGGCGCGCCCGCCGCAGCCGCGGGAGTTCATCGAGACCTCGGTCCTTCCGCTCCAGCTCGCCGAGCTCCCGCAGGAGCTGCGCGATCCGTTCCTCGACGAGCTGATGGCACGGCTCGGGTCCGACCCCGTGCTCGACTACGTGCGGCTGAACTGGGACGCGTCGGCGCGCCAGCGGTGACCGAGCTCGAGGACCTCCGCTCGCGCGGTGCGCGAGCTCTGCGACGGCTTCGGCACGGGCTACTGGCGCGAGCTCGAGCCCGACCGCTATCCGACGGAGTTCGTCGCCACGCTGACCGACCACGGCTGGCTCGCGGCGCTGATCCCCGAGCGCTACGGCGGCGCCGGTCTCGGCGCTCGACGCCGCGAGCGTGATCCTCGAGGAGATCAACGCGAGCGGCGGCAACGCCGCCGCCTGCCACGCGCAGATGTACGTGATGGGCACGCTGCTGCGCCACGGCTCCGACGCGCAGCGCGAGCGCTGGCTGCCGCAGATCGCCGCCGGCACGCTGCGCCTGCAGGCGTTCGCGGTGACCGAGCCCGGCGCCGGCTCGGACACGACGAGGATCCAGACGCGCGCCGCAGCGCCGGCGGCGGCTATCGCATCAACGGCCAGAAGGTCTGGACCTCGCGCGCGCTGCACTCCGACCTGATGGTGCTGCTCGCCCGGACCACCGCGCTCGAGGAGGTCGAGCGCCGCACCGACGGCCTCTCGCTGTTCCTCGTCGACATGCGCGAGCGCGGCGCCGCGCTCGAGATACGGCCGATCGCGACGATGATCAACCACGCCACGACCGAGGTCTTCTTCAACGACCTCGAGCTCCCGGCGGACGCCCTGATCGGCGAGGAGGGGCGCGGCTTCCGCTACGTGCTCGGCGGGATGAACGCGGAGCGGATCCTGATCGCCGCCGAGTGCATCGGCGACGGGCGCTTCTTCATCGAGCGCGCGACGCGCTACGCGAGCGAGCGGACCGTCTTCGGGCGGCCGATCGGCGCCAACCAGGGCGTCCAGTTCCCGATCGCCCGCGCCCACATGGCGATCGAGGCGGCCGACCTGATGCGCTGGCGCGCGTGCGCGCGCCTACATCGCGGACGAGCCGTGCGGCGCCGAGGCCAACATGGCGAAGTTCCTCGCGTCGGAGGCCTCGTGGCAGGCGGCGAACGCCTGCCTCGACACGCACGGCGGGTTCGGGTTCGCCGCCGACTACGACATCGAGCGCAAGTTCCGCGAGACGCGCCTCTACACGATCGCGCCGGTGTCGAACAACCTCGTGCAGGCCTTCGTCGGCCAGCACGTGCTGGGTCTTCCGCGCTCGTACTGAGGCCCTCCGCAGGCCCGCGAACGGCTTTCGTAAGATCGGACGGAGCCAGCAGTCGAGCCCGGGAGGCGCGCGATGGACAAGAAGTGGTGGACCCTGATCGCGGTCTGCACCGCCGTCTTCATGCTGTTGATCGACATCACGGTCGTCAACACGGCGCTGCCGCGATCCAGCGTTCGCTCCACTCGAGCTTCGGCGACCTCCAGTGGGTGATCAACGCGTACTCGCTGACGCTCGCGGCGTTCCTGCTCACCGCCGGCTCGCTCGGCGACCTCACGGGCGCCGTCTCGTCTTCTCCGTCGGGCTGTCGCTGTTCACGGCGTCGTCGCTCGTCGTGCGGGCTGGCGAGCTCGCCGCTGATGCTGAACCTCGCGCGCGCCGTCCAGGGCGTCGGCGGAGCGATCATGCTCGCGACGTCGCTGGCGCTGATCGCGAACGCCTTCCGCGGGCGCGACCGCGGCACCGCGTTCGCCGCCTACGGCGCGGTGCTCGGGGCGGCGGTCGCGATCGGCCCGCTCGTCGGCGGCGCGCTCACGTCGGGCATCGGCTGGCGCTGGATCTTCTTCATCAACGTCCCGATCGGCATCGTCGCGGTCCTGCTCACGCTGCGCACGTCAGCGAGTCGCGCGACCCCCGCGCGATCGGCGATCGACTGGCTCGGCGTCACGACGTTCTCGAGCGCGCTCTTCCTGCTCGTCTACGCGCTCACGCAGGGCAACAGCGCCGGCTGGGGCAGCGGCGAGATCGTCGGCTGCCTCGCGGGCGCGGTCGCGCTGCTCGGCGCCTTCGTCGTCGCCGAGCTGCGCGCAGGCGCATCCGATGTTCGACCTCGGACTGCTGCGCCGTCCGGCGTTCGCCGGGGCGTCGATCGTCGGCTTCGCGCTGTCGGCCTCGATCTTCTCGCTCTACCTCTATCTCACCCTCTACATCCAGAACGTGCTCGGCTTCTCGCCGTTCCAGGCCGGCCTGCGCTTCCTGCCGATGACCGTGCTGCTCTTCTTCGTGGCGCCGATCTCGGGCCGGCTCACGGTCCGCATCCCGGTCCGCCTGATCCTCGCCGTCGGGCTCGCGCTCGTCGCCGTCTCGCTCGTCCTGATGGCGGGCTCCACGCCGACTCGACCTGGACGCACCTGCTCGCCGGCTTCATCGTCGGCGGCGTCGGGATCGGGATCGTCAACCCCGCGCTCGCGTCGACGGCGGTCAGCGTGGTGCCGGCGAACCGTTCGGGGATGGCGTCCGGGATCAACAGCACGTTCCGCCAGGTCGGGATCGCCACCGGCGTCGCGTCGCTCGGCGCGATCTTCCAGCACCAGGTCTCGGCCAAGACGCTCGCCGGCCTGCGTGCACACGGCGACGCCGCGGCAGCGCTGCACGCGACACACGGACAGCTCGCGAGCAGCTTCGCCTCAGGCAGCACCACGCGACTCGCCCGGTCGCTCCACCCCGCCCTGCGCCACGCGTCAAGAGCGCCTTCGACGCGGCCTTCACGAGCGCGCTCAACGAGATCATCCTGATCGCCGCGCGTCGTCGCGGTGATCGGCGCGATCGGCGGGCTCGTCCTCGTCCGCAGCCGCGACTTCGTCGCGGCCGACCAGGAGGCCGCGACGCCAACGCCCGAGCCGGTCGCCGCATAGCCGGCACGCCTCTCGACCGGACGGATGGTCGAGGTGAATCGAAGAATCGGCTGAGCGCTGCAAGCCGCGGCGCCGGCGACTCGTGGATCCGCCATGAGACCCCGCCTGCGCGCCACGCGCTGCACGATCCTCGCGGCCGCGCTCGCGCTCGTCCTCGTCGCCTTCGCGGCGCCCGCGCTCGCCAGCACCGACCAGGACGTCGCCTACCAGCTCGATCCCGCCCACGACGGCAACCAGACCGGCGATCCGATCACCGCGCCGCTGTCGCAGGTGTGGTCGGACACGTTTGGCGGAACCGTCTCCTACCCGCTCATCGCCAACGGCGTCGTCTACGTGACGTCGTCCGGAACGGTGTACGCGATCCAGCAGGCGACCGGCGCGGCGCTCTGGTCGCACGCACTCGGTGGCACGTACAGCTTCGCCGGGATCGCCTACGACGGCAGGTCGCGTGTTCGCCGTCAACTCCAACGGGCTGCTCACGGCGTTCGATGCCGCGACCGGCGCGAGCGACTGGAGCAGGACGCTGAGCGGCCAGTACATGTTCACGAGCCCGCCGACTGCAGTCGGCGGCTACGTGTACGTCGGCGGCGCCGGGTCGGGCGGGACGCTCTACGCAGTCTCCGAGGCGAGTGGGGCGCTCGCCTGGACCGGGCAGGTGGAGAACGGCGACCACAGCTCGCCGGCGGTCGACGCGAACGGCGTCTACGTCGGATACGCCTGCGACCAGGACTACGCGTTCGCGCCGGTCGGCGGCTCGCTCCTCTGGCATCACTCGACCGGCTGCGAGGGCGGGGGCGGCAAGACCCCGGTGCTCGCGGGCGGGGACCTATTCAGCCGCGACGGCGGGGAGGGCGACGTGATCCTGTCGGCAAGCAACGGCAGCGTGCTCGGCGGGTTCAGTTCCACGTTCGCTCCCGCCGCGGCGGGCGGGGCGCTCTATACGGCCAGCACGGGCACCCTCAGCGCGATCGGCGACTGGGGATTCGGCACCACCGCCTGGACCTTCGGCGGCGACTCCCAGATCGACACGGCGCCAATCGTCGTCGGATTGCTCGTCTTCGAGGGCTCAGCGAGCGGCGAGCTGTATGCGCTCGACGCGCAGAGCGGAGCAACCGTCTGGTCGACCGGCACGGGCCACGCGTTCACAGCGCCCGACGAGCAGAACGCCGTGCCGCTCAGCGGCCTCGGCGCCGGCGAGAACACGTTGATCGCGCCCGCGGGCAACATGCTGATGGCCTACACCGGCGCGAACGTCGGCAGCGGCATCCCGACCAACACGGTGGCCCCGACGGTGTCGGGCGCCCCGGTCGCGGGAACGCCCACCGGCGCGGACGTCGGCGTATGGACCGCGCTCCCGACGAGCTACGGCTACCAGTGGTCGCTGTGCGACGGTGCCGGAGAGAACTGCTCGCAGATCACGACGGGCGGCACCGGCGAGTCCTACACGCCGACCGCCGCAGACGCCGGCGACACGCTCGAGGTGACGGTGACCGCCACCAACGCCTCCGGAATCTCGGCCTCCGCCACGTCGGCCGCCTCGAGCCCAGTCCCCAGCCCGCGCCGGTTGCGCAACGCTTCGACGATCAGCGGCACCGCGGCGCTCGGGCAGACACTCACCGCCTCCAACGGCGGCTGGGCCAATCAGCCGACCGGCTACGCCTTCCAGTGGCTGCGCTGCCGCACGAGCTGCACCGCCATCTCCAGTGCAACCACGGCGACCTACACGTCAGCCCGGCCGATGAAGGCAGCACGATCGAGATGGCGATCACGGCCTCCAACGCAACCGGGCAGGCGACCGCGACGTCGGCGCCGACCGCAACGATCGCGACGCCGACGACGCTGACCCTCACCTCCTCAACCAACCCGGCGGTCTCGGGCTCGACCCTGATGTTCACCGCGACGGTCTCCCCGGACGTCGACGGCGGAACGATCACGCTGGCGCTGAACGGCACCGACATCCCCAACTGCACCGACGTGCCGATGAACGGCCTGATCGGGATCCAGTGCTACGGCCCGCTGAACGGCGTCGGGAGCTTCACGGTCAGCGCCAGCTACTCGGGCGACGCCGACTACGGAGCCTCGAGCGCCGCGCTGACGCAGCCCGCGTGCAGGCTTTCCGCGATTTCCTCGTCAGCAAGGCGCAGCGCTGGAGCTACTGAGAGGCGAATAGGGAGTGGCGAACAGCCAATAGGGCAACGGTCCGTTCGCCATTCGCGACGCGCCATTCGCCCCATTCGCAACCTTCACGCTACGAAAGACTTGTCGCCGTCACATGGCTGTCATGCGAGGCTTTGCGTTGCGACGCGGGGCGCTCCCCGACATATTCGATTCGCGCTGCGGATGATCGGTCGTTGCATCCTCCCAGGTTGCGATCGAGCGCCGCAGTTGTTCCCCTCTGGAAGGTGACTGTCGGCTCTGCCGACAAACTGAACGCCGGGCCAAGTGCCCGGCGTTTTTTTGTCCGCACGTCACGCCCACAGGCGCTCGGTGCCGAGGCCCTTGTAGAGGTCAGCGACGTACTCGCCGTAGCCGTTGAACAGGCTGGTCGGGCGGACTTCGCCGGTCGGGATCAGCTTCTCGGTCGCCTGGCTCCAGCGCGGATGCGGCACGTCCGGATTGACGTTTGCCCAGAAGCCGTACTCGGCGCCCTGCAGCGCCTCCCAGAATCCCTTCGGACGCGCATCCGTGAAGGTGAAGCGGGTGATCGACTTGATCGACTTGAAGCCGTACTTCCACGGCACCGCGAGGCGCAGCGGCGCGCCCTGCGACTTCGCGACGGGTTTGCCGTACGCGCCCGTGACGACGAAGGCGAGCTCGTTGGTCGCCTCCGCCATGGTGAGGCCTTCCACGTAGGGCCACGGATACCAGGTCGCGCGCTGGCCGGACGCGACCGCGGAGTCGAGGAAGGTCTCCAGGCGCAGATACTTCGCCGACGCGAGCGGCTTGGCAAACGCCACCAGCTTGGCGAGCGGAAAGCCCGACCACGGGATCGCCATCGCCCAGGTCTCGACGCAGCGGTGGCGATAGAGCCGCTCCTCGAGCGGCATCCTGGCGAGCAGGTCGTCGATCGCGATCTCCTGCGGCTTCTCGACCATGCCGTCGATCTTCACGGTCCACGGACGCAGCGGCAGCCGCTCCGCGGCGCGCATGATCGTCTTGGCGGAGCCGAATTCGTAGAAGTTGTTATAGGTCGTGTTGACCGTCTCGTCGGTGATCGGCCGGTCGAGCACGTATTTCTCGTTGCGCTTGGCCGGATAGAGCTTCGCGCTCGGATCGGGCAGGCCGGCGAGGTCGGACACGCGCTGCGCCCGCGCGAGCCCGGGCGCGAGCAGGATGCCGGCAGAGCCCGCGGCGGCGAGGAATTGGCGGCGATCGAGGAAGAAGCGCTCGGGCGTCGCCTGGCTTTCCGGAATTTCCCAACCGCGCCGATGGATCACGTGCATGCGGGGCTCCCTCCGTGCTCACGCACAGCTACGTGGAACCCGTTTGTCCGGCAAGTCACACAAAGTCACACGTGGCTGAACGGCTCGTGATCGCGCGTCCGCGCAGACGTGATCAGGCGCTGGCAGCGCCGAACTGCCACCACGGCCGCGCCTGCGCGACGATGCGCTTGCCGGTGGTGTTGGAAATCTTGGCGAGAAGATCGGCCTTCGGCATGGGCTTGGCGAACAGGAAGCCCTGGCCGACCGCGACGCCGAGGCCCTGCAGCTTGTGGCTCTCGTGGTGCGTCTCGATGCCTTCCGCCACCGTCTTGAGCCCGAACCGGCGCGCCAGCGCGATCATCGATTCGAGCATGCCCTCCTTCACCTTGTCGAGGTTGCAGTCGGTGACATAGGCGCGGTCGATCTTGAGCTCGCTGAAGGGCAGCTGGCGCAGGCGGCCGAGCGACGAGTAGCCGGCGCCGAAGTCGTCGATCGCCAGGCTGCAGTGCTGGCGGGTCAGCTCGTTCGCCACCTCGTTCGCCATCTCGAGATCATTGACGATCTGGTCCTCGGTCACCTCGAGGATGAGGCCGGGCCACTGGTCGGACTTGGGCCGTGCCTCGCGGATGATCTGTGCGATCGGCAGCTTGACGAAGGCGCTCGCCGGAACATTGACGGCGAGACTGAGCGCCGGCATGCCGAGCGCCGCGCAGTCGTTCCAGTCGCGCAGCGCGGTCAGGATCACCTGCTCGGTCATCGTCAGCATGTCGTCTTCGCTTGCGCCGGGCAGGAACGCGCCGGGGCCGAGCACGCCCGCTTCCGGATGCCGCGCCCGGATGAGACCTTCGGCGCCGACCCAGTTGTGCGTCTGCAGGCTGACCTTGGGCTGGTACCAGACTTCGAGCCAGCCGCGCTTGAGCGCGCGCGCGAGCGTGACTTTCGGCTTGCCGGAGGCATCGCGCTCGTCTTCCTCGACGACCGCCGCGTTCGCCCCCGCGAACATCCCCTTCAACGCCTTCAACATGACGCCATCTCGAAACTTTATCCGCCGGGCGCTCCCCGCGGGCCCGCTATGCCTCCTATCTATTTCAATGGCGATGTATTTTCGGTTAGCGCAGTGCGGCAAAACGGTGCGAAATAGTAAATAAGCGCGCAAAATTCGATGCGCTGGAGCCGTTTATCCGGTCGTTTGCCGCGCCGAAATGCACTTGGCCAGGCGCTCGATGGGCGCAATCCTACGGGGCGTTAACCATTCGTCGCCCGCGTGGGCCCGGTAGCGACCTATTCGGCGGCAGCAGCCCGGCGCGCCGCCACGATCTGGTCGGCCGGCTTGCCGGTCAATTCGGCCATATGATCGAACTTGAACGTGAAGCTGCCGACGCCGGCGGTCGCCGAGCGCACCTCGATGATGAGGTCGCCGATCTCCGACTCCGGCATCATCGCCCGCACCATGTCCCAGCCGGACCAGCCCTCGCGCGTGTCGAAGCTCAGGATCTGGCCGCGCCGGCCCGACAGGATGGCGTTGATCTTGGCGGTCGCCTCGGTCGGGCACACGATCTCGACCGTGTGGATCGGCTCGAGCAGCACCGGATTGCACTGCGGCAGCGCGTCGTTGATGCCGATGCGGCCCGCGATGCGGAACGCCATGTCGGATGAATCGACCGCGTGATAGGAGCCGTCGACCAGCGACACCGCGAGGTCGACCACCTGGAAGCCGAGCGGCCCGTGCTTCAGCGCATCGACCACGCCCTCCTCGACCGACGGGATGTAGTTGCGCGGCACGGCGCCGCCCACGATCTTCTCGTCGAACACGAAGCCCGAGCCGCGCGGCAGCGGCTTGACGTCGAGCACCACGTCGCCGAACTGGCCGTGCCCGCCCGACTGCTTCTTGTGCCGGCCGCGCACGGCGCTGATCGGCTTGCGGATGGTCTCGCGGTAGCCGACGCTCGGCGAGCGACGCTCGATGCCGACGCCGTAGCGGTCGGCGAGCCGTTCGGTCGCGACGCGCAGATGCATCTCGCCCTGCCCCCATACCACGACCTCGTGCGTCTCCGCATTGTGGTGGACGGCGAGCGAGGGATCCTCGTCGTGCAGCCTGTTGAACGCGACGCCGAGCTTCACGTCGTCCTTGCGGTCCTTGGCCGAGACCGCGATGGCGAGCACCGGCGCAAAGGGCGCGACCTCGGCGACCGCCTTGTGCGTCTGCTTGCCGGCCGAGAGCGTGTCGCCGGTCCGCGCGTGATCGAGCTTGCCGAGCGCGACCGTCTCGCCGGCCGTGGCCGGACCGCGCTTCTCGCTCACCTGGCCGACCAGCTTGAGCACGCCCGAGACGCGTCCGGCCTCCTCGGTCGGTGAGCTCAGCGTGGTGCCGTCGCCGATCTGGCCGGACAGCACGCGCGCGACCGACATCTTGCCGCCGTGCGCGGTGTGGAAGGTCTTGAGCACGTAGGCGAGCGGATCGTTGCCCTTGATGCCGAGGCGCTTCACGGTCGCGGCGATCCCTTGGGTCTCGTGGCGCAGCGCCTTGAGCAGGCGCAGCACGCCGTTGGTGCGGGTCGCGACCCCGATCAGCACCGGGCAGATCAGCCCGTCGCGCTGCTCCTTGGCGAGGTCGTCGAACACCTTGTCGCGCGGCGGCGGGATGTCCTCGAGCAGCTGCTCCATCAGCTCGTCGTCGTGGTCCGCCAGCGTCTCCAGCATGCTGAAGCGGGCGTCCTTCTCGCGCGAGAGGTCGTCGCCCTCGAGCGGGATCACCTCGGACGGCACGTGCTCCTTGTAGACGAAGGCGCGCTCGAGCGCCAAATCGACGAAGCCGGTGATGATCTCGTTCTTCCAGATCGGGATCTGCCGCAGCAGCAGCGGCACGCGCGAGGAGGGCTGCAGCAGCTTGAGCGTCTCGCGCACGCGCTGGTCGGCCTTGTCGATCTTGTTGAGGAAGAGGAAACGGGGAATCTTCAGCTCTTCCAGCTCGCGTATGATGAGCTGGAGCTGCGACACCTTGCGCTCGTCGGCCTCGCACACGACGACGGCGGCGTCGATCGCCGGCAGCACCGCGCGCATCTCATGCACGAACTCGACCGAGCCGGGGCAATCGATGAACGTGTAGTCGTCGCCCATGAAATTCGCCGTGGCGACCGAGACCTCGACGCTCATCTTGTGATGGCGCGCCTCCTTGCTGGCGTCGCCGACCGTGGTGCCGGCGTCGACCGTGCCCTGGCGCTGGATCGTGCTGGTGCGGGCGAGGATCGCTTCGAGCAGCGTGGTCTTGCCGCTCTGGAACGGACCCACCAGCGCAATGCACCGAGGCCCTCTGCCGTTGCCGCCATTGACTGCCATTGCGTTACCTCCCTGGGGAGAACGGGCGTCCGGACAATATCGTTTCAAAGAAGTGGGGGGATTGGCAAGAGGCGGCGCGCCGCGGCGAAAACCCCGCGTGTCGACGATCGCCATGCCGGAACCGGACGTTTGGCGTTATGGTGCGCGCAACGCTGCCTGTGACGCCGCCTCAATGGACGCCCTCGCCGACGCCTTCCTGCAAGCGCTGCTCAAGACCCAGCATCTGTCGCGCGACGCGATGCGGGCCTATCAGCGCGACCTCATGGCGCGGCTCCTGCGCCATGCCCGCGCGCGTGTCCCGTTCTACCGCGACGGCCGGCTCGACCCGATCTTCCGCGCGGACGACAACATCGACTGGGACCGCTGGGGCGAGCTTCCGATCCTCACCCGCGCCGACGCGCAGGCGAATGCCGCGCGCCTTTACGCCGCCGAGGTGCCGCCCGAATGCGGGGCCGTCATCGCGGGCTATACCTCGGGCTCGACCGGGCGGCCGCTGGCGTTTCGCCTCAACAGCCTGATGGCGGCGGCCGGCACTGCATTGTTGGAGCGAGGGCTGGTGTGGGCCGGCGTGTCGCCGCCCGAGCGTTTTGCCTGGATCCGCTACGACTATGCCGGGCTCATGCCTTATCCGGACGGCGCCGCCTACCAGGCAGAGGTGCGCGCAACGACGCGGATCATTCACACGCTGTCGGTCGCGACCGCGGTCGAGGACCAGGGACGCTGGCTCGCGCGCATCCGGCCCGAGATCGTCATGGGCTATCCGAACGCGCTCGCGCTGGTCGGACAGGCGCTGCCGGCCGAGCTTGCCGGCCACGCGTTCCGCCTCGTCATCTGCAACGGCGAGTCCGCGTCGGATCATGTGCGCGACGCGATCGAGCGCGCATTCGGCTGTGCGACCATGAACCTCTACTCGGCTTCAGAGATCGGCACAATCGCGGTGGAGGACAGCACCTTGCACCGGCTCTACGTGGCCGAAGAGGCTGGCCTGGTCGAGGGCGGCGGCGCCATCGCGCCCGGCGAAAACGGCGTCGCGTTGCGCGAACTGATCGTCACGCCATTTTACAACTACGCCATGCCGCTGATCCGCTACGCGCCCGGCGACTTCGTGTCATTCGATCCAACGCCGGCGCCGGACACGCGCACCCTACGGCGACTCGCGCGCGTCGGCGGCCGCGACCGCAATGCCTTCATCCTGCCAAGCGGGCGCCGCTGGTGGCCGACCTATGTGGTGAGGGTGGCGGGACAATATCTCGCCTTAGAGCAGATCCAGTTCGCTCAGACCGCACCGAGCCGCATCGAGGTGCGGTTCGTGTCGCGTGACGCCGATCCGATCAAAGACGCGGACGCCTTGCTGGCTTATTTGCGCGGCGCAACACCCGAGCCGATGGACTTCACGCTTGTCCGCGTCGCCGAGATACCGCGCCGGCCGTCAGGCAAGTTCGAGGATGCGGTGTGCGAGATCAGCCGAGGCCCGCGCGCGGCGAGACGATCCACTTTCGATGCGGTCTAGAGATTGGGAACGCAAACCCCGGTGCCGTTGAGATGGTGCTCCCCGACCGGACACGGCGCAAGGGGCGCCGTCGGTGCCGGTGGCACGCCCTGCTGGCCGGTCGCTCCGCCGAGGCCGAACAGGTTGAGGCTCTGATCGGACGGTGGATCGTCCTCGCGGTTGCGGCGGATCAGCGTCTTGTCGCCGTTGCCGAAGTAGAAGCGCAGGCCGCCCCACACGCCGTGCAAGTCGCCTTCGCCGGCACGCGCCTCGAGGAACAGCGCCCCCATGGTGGTCGGGCTGACGCGGAAGCCCCATTCGCCTCCGAGCGTCGCCATGTTGCGGCCGGCCGTGTAGGCGTGGCCGAGCGAGAGGCGCAGGTTGTCGGTGAGATAATAGGAGACGGACGCCTGGTCGAAGAAGCGCGTCCTGAGCGTGACCGATTGGATGATGTTGCCGATCGTCTGGCTCTTGTTGCTCCCGTCCTCGACGCCCGCGATGCCTTCGAACGTCCAGCGATTGAGATAGAGCGCGCCTTCGGCGCCGTAGCGATCGATGTGCACGCCGCCGATCTGGTCCCAATAGGCGTGCGACGTGTAAAAGCCGGCAAGGCCGCGCGACGGATCGCGCCAGAAGGCGTGCGCGGCGCCGGAGCCGAAGAAGCGGCTGTCGAAGCTCGCGAGCGCGGCGTCGAGCTGCAGGCCGAACTGCCCGCCGAGCGGAATCGAGACGGTGCCCCCGGAGCCGTAGACAGAGCGGTTGGTGACGGTGCCGCCGAAGGCGTCGGCCTTGAAATTGAGGCCGTCGACCGCCGGCAGGTACTGCGGCTGCGGCGGCGCCTTGGTGACCATCGGCAGATCGGCGGCGCCGGCCGCACCCGACCACAGAACAACTCCGACCACCCCCGACAACGCCGTCGAGGACAGCATACGCGCGCGCCCACCCATCACTGCAGCCCACCCATACCGTAAGACTTTCACCAGGGTACCGGTGCCGGCCACGGCGAGTCAAAGCGGAGTTCCGCAGTTAGCCATGCCCCCGACGACAAACCGCCCGGCTGTGGCCGGGCGGCAACACTCCGCGACGTGCATCCGAGTTCAGCGCACGTAGGAGAGGGTGAGACCCGCGACGCCCGCCGCGATGTTGAGGCCGGTCTGCCCCTGCACCGAGAACGGCTGCAGCGCGATCGTGCGGTTGTTGCCGCCGATCAGCGCGTTGGCGCCGAGGCCGGCGATAACGGAAGCTTCGGCGGCGGCGCCCGCGTAGGTTCCGCCGAGCGCACCGGCTGGCCGATTGGTCGGCGCATAGACCAGCCACACCATCACGCCGCCGGTGGTCACGCCGATATCGACGCCAAGCTTGGAGATCGTGCCGGTGTAGTACTCGATCGGCCCCGGTTGCGCCGGCGTGAAGGTGCAGCTCACGTTGCGCTGCGAGCCGATGATCAGGCCGATCCCGGCCGACACGTCGCAGGTGAGCTGTCCGGCCTGCACGCGGTCCTGCGCCTGTGCGGCGCCGGCAAGCGTTGCGAGCGCCAAGGTGGCCGCCGTGATGAAGGTACGAAGCATGGTTCCCCTCTCCGTTGAAGACGTTTGCTGCCCCTGGGCGTTGATCCTGAAGCGACCGTGGCCGGGTCACCCGCCCGATAGTAATCCGGAGACGGTAGGCGTGTCATCAAAGGATTGGATTTTCAGCAGGATTACCGCCACGCCTCAGCGCCCGGAAAGCAGCAGGAAATCGGCGAGGATGCCCGCCTGCGCCATGAACATGTCTTCGCCGGTCAGGATCGGCGAGCCGCGCCGCCGCGCCGCGTCCAGGAACGGCGTGACCGCCGGCTTGGTGACGAGATCGGCCGCGAACGCGCCGGCCGCGAGCCTGTCGGCCGCGACCGGAAGCGGATCGCCCGCCGCCATGCCGAGCGGCGTCGCATTGACCACCAGCGCGCAGCCGGCCGGATCGGCCGAGCCCGCCGCGACGTCGTAGGCCGCAAGGCGCGCGCGCAGATCGTCGCGCCGCGCCGCGTCGATGTCGTGCACGGCGACGCGCGCGCCCGCCTGCGCGAGCGCGAGCACCACGGCCGAGCCGGCGCCACCCGCGCCGACGACGAGCGCGCGGCGGCCCTTCGGCTCGAACCCGTCGGCGCGCAATGCCGCCACGAGCGCGACGCCGTCCGTCATGTCGCCCGACCAGCGGCCGTCGCGCTCGCGCCGCATGGCATTGACGGCACCGAGCATGCGCGAGCACTCGCTCAGCGCCTCGCAATGGCGCGCGGCCGCGAGCTTGTGCGGCACCGTCACCACGATGCCGTCGATGTTGCGCACGCGCTTGGCCGCCGCCATGAAGGCGTCGAAGTCCGCGACCGCGACCTGCATCGGTATGCACACCGCGTCCGCGCCGCGCTCCGCGAAGGCGTGCGTGAGGCCGGCCGGCGATTTCGTCTGCGCGATCGGGTCGCCGACGATGAGATGAATGCGTGTCTCGCCCGTGAGCCGTGGCAGCATGCCGCGCTTCCTGGTTTACTTCGCCTGACTATCCGCTATCGGAAGACGCGCGCGCTGACCAGAGGTCGCAAATTCGGGAGGAGACGTATGGCCGGGTATCCGCTGATCGACATCTACTGCCACATCTTCCCGGAGCGCTTCTTTCAGGAGATGGTCGCGGTCGCGCCCAACCTCACCAATATCGGCGCGCGGCTGCGCAACGTCAAAAAACTGTTCGACCTCGACCTGCGCTTCCGCGAGATGGACCAGTACGGCGACTACCGGCAGGTGATCTCGCTGCCCAATCCGCCGATCGAGGACCTCGCGACCGGCGCGACCGGCCTGCAGCTCGCCCGCATCGGCAACGACGCCATGGCGGAGCTGTGCCGCAAGCATCCTGAGCGCTTCGCCGGGTTCGTCGCGGCGGTCGCGCTCACCGACGTTGCGGGCTCGCTTGCCGAGATCCGCCGCGCCGCCGGCGATCTCGGCGCCTGCGGCATCCAGGTCTTCACCAGCATCGCGGGACGGCCGCTCGACGATCCGGCGTTCGCGCCGGTGTTCGCCGAGATGGCGAAGCTCGACCTGCCGATCTGGCTGCATCCCGGCCGCACCGCCGCGATGCCGGACTATGCGGGCGAGAAGAAATCGCGCCTCGAGATGTGGTGGTGCTTCGGCTGGCCCTACGACACCTCGGTGGCGATGAGCCGGCTCGTGTTCTGCGGCCTGTTCGACCGGCATCCGGCGATCAAGATCGTCACCCATCACTGCGGCGGCATGATCCCGTTCTTCGACGGCCGTGTCGGCGCCGGCCTCGACGTGCTCGGCAGCCGCACCTCGGATGAGGATTATTCGAAGATCCTGCCGTCGCTCAAGCGGCCTCACCTCGACTATTTCCGCGAGTTCTATGCCGACACCGCGATGTTCGGCGGCCAGCACGGCATCGCCTGTGGGCTCGCGTTCTTCGGCGCCGACCGGATCGTGTTCGCGACCGACACGCCCCTCGGCCCGATCAGGTCGACCATCGAGGTGGTCGACCGGCTGGGCCTGAGCGAAGCGGATCGGCGGAAGGTGTATGTGGGGAACGCGGAGAAGCTGCTGAACAGGAAATTGTAGGATGGGTTGAGCGCAGCGAAACCCATCAACGAAGATGCACGTCATTCAGCTCAGCTGATGGGTTTCGCTGCGCTCAACCCATCCTACGCTACCGCAGATATCGTCGCATCAGGCTGCCGACGATTGCCGCGACCAGCAGCAGCGCGGCGACGGGAATTGCGACGAAGAAGGCGCCGATCAGCATGACGAAGACGAGCGCCGCCAAGGTGCCGATCAGCGCCGCCAGCAGCAGGATGCCGACCGGCCCGATCCGGCGGACATAGACGCGGTGCGTGCCCGTACCGTGGACGCTGAAATGGACCCAGGGGTCGGGGCGACCGCCCCGTGGGGCGGCCGGTTCCTGGCCCGGCGGGATGATTTCCGGCTCCGTCGGCTGTCTGCGCGTAGGCATCATTGCGGCTCCGCGGGATTTGGCCCCGCTGTCATGTGGGAAACGCACGCGGCGGCCGCAAGCGGTCGCCACGGCGCAGTGCGCGGCCTTACGCCGCCTTCTCAATCAGCGACTCGCCCGGCCGCACGCGGGTGAAGGCGACCGGGGCGGTCTCGACCGCTAGCCCTTCGCCGGCGAGTCGCGTCAGCGTATACCTCGACGTCGTCAGAATCCGACGCCGTCGGGAAGTCCTCGCGGAAATGCGCACCGCGGCTGTCGGTGCGCGCCGTCGCGGCGGCGCAGATGGCGCGGCTCACCAGGATGAGGCTCTCCAGGTTGAGGCGGTCCATCCAGGTGAGGTTGTAGCGGCGGTCGGCGTCGGCGACGCCGATCTCGGCAACGTCGCGCGCAAGCGCATCGAGCGCATTGGCGCCGCGCGCCAGCGTCGCGGCGGTGCGCAGGATGCCGACCTCGTCCCACATGATGTCGTAGAGCTTCTCGCGGATCGCGCTGAGATCGCCGCGCGACTTGCCGAGCGGCGCGAAGGCGCGCTCGCGGGCACGCTCCAGCGCGGCGGGATCAGGGTCGGGCAGCGCGGCGGCGCGGTTGGTCTTCGCCGCCATCGACGCGCCCGCGAGCCCGCCGAAGACCGTCGAGTTGGCGACGCCGTTGCCGCCGAGGCGGTTCGCGCCGTGCACGCCGCCGGTGTCCTCGCCGGCCGCAAAGAGGCGCGGCATCGGCGTCGTGCAATCGGGCGCGAAGACCACGCCGCCCATCATGTAGTGCGCGGTCGGGATCACCTCGACGCGGCCGCCGGCAAGGTCGAAGCCGCAGTCGGCGCAGCGCTCGACCATGCCCTTGAACTCGCGCCGCACCTTGGCGGGCCCGAGGTGGCCCATCTCGATGTAGACGCCGCCGTGCGGGCTCGCGAAGCCGGCGCGGATGCGGTCCTGGATGGCGCGGCTGACGATGTCGCGCGTCGCGCGCTCGCCGCGCGGATCGTACTTGAACATGAAGCGCTCGCCCGCGCTGTCGGTCAGGTAACCGCCGGCGCCGCGCAGGCCTTCTTCCAGCACGGTGCCGGTCATGCGCGTGCCTTCGCCGGCAAGCAGCCCCGTCGGATGGAACTGGACCATCTCGATGTCGCGCAGCGGCAGGCCGGCGCGCAGCGCCATCGCCATGCCGTCGCACGACTTGTCGCCAGAGGGCGTGTGATACTTGTACATGGTCGGGCCGCCGCCGGTCGCGAGCAGCGTCGTGCGGGCGCGCACGAACAGCGGCTCGCCGGTGCGCATGTCGAGCATGTAGACGCCGGCGAGGCCCGAGCCGTCGGCCGCCGGAATGAGATCGATGGCGCGGTGGTCCTCTAACCGGCGCACGTCGCGGCGCCACACTTGTTCCGCCAGGCGATTGATGATCTCGATGCCGGTGAGGTCGCCCTTGTGCACCGTGCGGTCGAAGGTCTGCCCCGCGAAGGCCTTCTGGTGAACGGTTCCGTCCGGATTGCGGTCGAAGAAGCAGCCGAGCTCGTTCTCGAGCTCGCGGATGCGGACCGGCGCCGTCGTGACCAAGAGCCAGGCGAGATCCTGGTCGTTGAGCCAGGCGCCGCCCTCGATCGTGTCCATGAAATGACGTTCGATCAAGTCTTCTTTCGCCAGCGCCACGTTGTAGCCGCCCTGCACCATGCGGGTGCAGCCGCATTTGCCGAGCAGGCCCTTCACGGCGATCGTCACGTCGAGATCGGGATTGGCCTTCTTCGCATGCAGCGCCGCGAACAGCCCGGCACCGCCGGCGCCGAGGATGAGGATGTCGGTGTCGAGCTGATTCATGTTGCCGAGCACTGCGCTTGCGCTCCCCTCCCCCCGCGAGCGAAGCGAGTGGCGGGGAGGGGTCGGGGGTGGGGGGCGGCGGCAAATTCAGCGCAAGCGTAGTCCCCCACCCCGTCCGCCGTCGCCGACGCGACGGCGGCCGACCCTCCCCGCCAACGGGCGGGAGGGTAACCGCGTTGCGCTGCCCTGCCCTTCATCCTGCCGCACCGAGCTTCGCGAGGATCGCGTCGCGCCGCGACATCGCCACCGCGTTCACGTCGGCATGCAGCGAGCCGCCATGCGAATCCATCGTCACCAGCAGCGGGCCGAAGCCCTTGATGCGGAACTTCCACAGCGACTCGGGATGCAGGTCGTCCATGTCAACGTCCTCGATCGTCTCGATCCAGGTGGTCTCCAGCGCCGCTGCGCCGCCGACCACCGCGAGATACGCGCCGCCGAGATCGCGGAACGCATCGAGGGTGCCCTGTCCCATGCCGCCCTTGCCGATGATGATGCGCACGCCGTCGCGCTGCATCAGCGGCCGGGTGAAGCGCTCCATGCGCATCGACGTGGTGGTGCCGATGCACAGCGGCTCGTAGGGGCACGCATTGCTCGGACGCGGGTCGACCTTGCGCACGTTCGGCGCCGTGTGCACGACCGCATGGCCGCGCAGGTCGAAGCGCGTGGTGCGGCCGCGATCGAACATCGCGATCAAGGTGGCGTCGCGAATGCCGAACAGCGTCTGCTCCAGCGTGACGGTGTCGCCGACCTTGAGCGCGCGCGCCTGCGCGTCGCTCGCCGGCATCTCGAAGGTGTGATGCGCCATGACGGCCTCAGATAAAAGAGACGCCGCCGGGGTGATCAGCCCGACCGCGCGCCGCGCCGAGTGGCACTGGATGTTCACGGCGACCGGATTCATGGTGATGTGGGTCGCGGCAACCTCGACATGCACGCGGAACGAGGTCGCGCGGCCGCCGAGGCCCTGCGGCCCGATGCCGAGCTCGTTCACGGCCTCGCTCAGCTCCGCCTCGATCTTGGCGCCCTCCGCATCGGCGCAGGTCGTGCCGAGCGGCCGCGTCGCCGCGACCTTGGCGAGATGCATGCACAGGTCCGAGGTTCCGCCGATGCCGACGCCGACAATGGTCGGTGGACAGACGCGGCCGCCGCATTCGATCACCCGGTCGATGACGAAGCGCTTGATCGCGGACGCGCCGTCGGCCGGGATCAGCATCTGCAGGAACGAGCCATTCTCGGAGCCGGAACCTTTTGGAATCATCTCGATCGCGACCGTCTCGTCGCGCGCGTCGAAGTCGACATTGATGATCGGGATGCGGACGCCGCACGAGGTCTGCTCGTTCTTGCGGGTGATCGGATGCACCACCGAGGAGCGCAAGGGGTGCTCGCGCGTCGCCCGCTCGCAGCCGCGGCGGATCGCCTCCGTGAGGGCGACACCGTCGAAATCGACGTGCCTGCCGATCGTCACGTTGTAGATCGGGATGCCGGTGTCCTGGCAGAGCAGGTTGTTGGTGCGCTCGGCCACCGCGATGTTCTGCACCATGGTGCCGAGGATGGTGCGCGCGGTCGCGTCGGTCTCGGCGGCGCTGAGCCGCTCGAAGCCGCGCTTGATGTCGGGCGGCAGCAGCTTGAGCGCGCGCACGTAGAGCGACTTGGCGAGCTCTTCGACTTCCTTGGGATCGAGCTGCATGGTTCTTCTTTCTGTAGGGCCCACGATTTTCGACGCAACCGCACCTTGCCTGCGAGAATGGTGGCGGACGCGGAAACGACGGCTGAACCAACGTAGCAAGTTACGCGACGAGGATGAAGGGTCGGCAATGCCGAGCGCTCGCGCGGCGGCGCCATGCCCGTTGCGGTTGGACCGGCAGATATCGGCGCGCGAGGGCACGTCGTGCGCGTCACAGCGGCGCATATTGACGGCGACGTTTGGCAACCGCGAAGCATGGCCGGTAGTATCCGCGGTAAAGTCAAGCCAACACGACATCGCTGCCGCAGACAGCCGCCGCGCAAGGGGGAAACATGCGTATCATCAAATTTGCCGCCGCGCTGGCGGCTCTGTTCCTGGCCGTGGCCCCGCCCGCATCCGCGCAGCAATACCCGCAGCGCCCGATCACCATCATCGTGCCGTTCGCGGCGGGCGGGCCGACAGACGTGCTGGCGCGGCTGATCGGCGACCACATGAGCCGCACCCTTGGCCAGCCGGTGATCATCGAGGACGTGACCGGCGCGGGCGGCACCATCGGTTCCACCCGCGCCGCCAAGGCGGCGCCGGACGGCTACACGCTGGTGATGGGCAACATCGGCACCCACGCGGCGAGCGTCGGCCTATATCCGCATCTCGCCTACGATCCGCGCACCAGCTTCGAGCCCGTCATGCTGGTTGCCACCACGCCGATGGTGCTGACCGTCAAGAAAGATCTGCCGGTCGCGACGCTCAACAACGTCGTCGCGCTGGCGAAGCAGCGCAAGATCACCATGGGCAGCGCCGGCACCGGCTCGAGCTCACACCTCACGCTGCTGCTGTTCCAGAGCCTCATCAAGACGCAAGTGCAGCACGTGCCCTATCGTGGCCTGTCGCAGGCCGAGAACGATCTGCTCGCGGGCCAGATCGAGACGCTGTTCGACCAGGTGATCTCGGCAAGCCCGCATATCAACGGGGGCGGCGTGAAGCCGATCGTGGTGACGGCGCCGGAGCGCGCGCCCGCGATTCCGAAGGTGCCGACGGCGGCCGAGTCCGGCATGCCCGATCTCATCACCATCACGTGGACGGGGCTGTTCGCGCCCAAGGGCACGCCGAAGCCGATCGTCGACAAGCTCAACGCCGCGGTCGATGCCGCGATGCGCGATCCGTTCGTCTCCAAGCGACTCGCCGAGCTCGGCGCCGACCTGCCGAAGCCCGGCGAGGAACGCACGGCTGCGGCGCTCGGCAAGCTCGTCGCGTCCGAGGTCGCCAAGTGGACGCCGCTCATTCGCGCGGCCGGCGTCGCGGCGGAGTAGCTGCCGGTGCGGCTGCGTGACGAAGAAGAGGCGATGCGGGCCGGCAAGCTCGGACCGGCCGTGCAGTGGGCGATCGATCACCAGATCCGCGTCGGGCGCTATCTCGGCGCCGAAGACTTCGTGCCGGTGACGCAGGCCCACATCATGGCCGACACCGAGTCGCTCGGGCTCGCGGGCGTCGAGTGGCTGGAAAGCTGGGCGCGCCTGCCGGCCGCGCAGCGGCGCGTGCGCGTGCCGACCATCACGGACCCGCGCGGCACCGATTTCGCCGCGGCGGAGCAGCTCAAGCAGCAGCCATGGATGCTCGACCTCGAGCGGCGCGCGATCGTCGCGTTCGAGGCGCTCGGCGTGCTGATGACCGACACCTGCATCAACTACCAGACCATCATGCCGCCGGTGCGTGGCGAGCATGTCGCCTATGGCGACACCGGCGTCGTGATCTATTCCAACAGCGTGTGCGGCGCGCGCTCGAACTTCGAGGGCGGCCCGTCGGCGCTGAGCGCCGGGCTCACCGGTCGCACGCCGCGCTACGGCTATCACCTCGACGAGCGCCGCCGCGCGACCTTGCTGATCCAGTGCGCCGCGACGCCGCGCGACCTCAACGACTGGGGCGCGCTCGGCGGCATCGTCGGACGTCTCGCCGGCGACTACTGGCAGGTGCCGGCCCTGGTCGGCCTCGATCGCGTGCCCGGCTCCGATGAGATGAAGCACTTCGGCGCCGCGGCGGCGAGCTACGGCTCGCTCGCCCTGTTCCACATGGTCGGCATCACGCCGGAGGCGCAGCGGCTCGAGGACGTCATCCCGGCGGGCGACATCCGCACCTATGACGTTAGCAAGGCCGACATCCGCGCCTTCCAGACGGCCTACGCCAAGGAGATCGACCAGGTCGACCTCGTGGTGTTCTCGGCGCCGCAGCTGAGCCTCGTCGAGATGAGCCAAGTCGCCGACCTGCTCGACGGGCGGCACGCCACCATTCCGCTGCTCGCGATCACCAGCCCGCAGGTCAAGCCCGACGCCGACCGCATGGGGCTGACCCGCCGCATCGAGGCCGCGGGCGGCACCGTGCTCGCCGGCATGTGCTTCTACCAGAGCTACGCGCGCGAGATGGCCGAGGCGAACGGCTGGAAGCGCCTCGCCACCAACTCGGCCAAGCTCACCAACATCATCGGCGGCTACGGCTACCGGCCGGCGCTCCTGTCGATGGAGGCGTGCGTCGCGGCCGCCTGCGCGGGCGGGAGGATCGGCGCATGAGCGGGAGGGTTTTCTATGCCGCCGCCGGCATGGGTGCGAAGGTGCGCGCGCCGGCGCTCGTTGCCAAGGACGGCTTCTCGGCGCGCTACGATCTCGATCGCATCAAGGGCGTGTTCTCGCGCCCGCAACACAAGCTCGTCGGCGAGAGCTATGTCGGCCGCGTGCTGGTGCTCGATGCCGCCAAGGGCGGCGTCGCCACCGCGTGGATGCTCTACGAGATGAAATCGCGCGGCGTGATGCCGGCCGCGCTCGTGCTCAACGCCGTCAACCCGATCATGGCGCAGGGCGCGGCCCTCGCCGACTTCACGATGATCTCGGGGTTCGACGAGGACATCACGCAGGCGATCGCGAGCGGCGCCATGGTCGAGGTCGATCCGGCTGGCGAGCGGCCGTGCATCCGCGTGCCGTGACGGCGAACAGCCCGCTTTGGGCGCTTTGCAAACGATCGACTCAAGAAACCGTCATGGCCGGGCCCCGCCCGATCGGCGCTGACTCCGTCCACGATGCGACACGACGCCAATTGATCTTGGGAACCGCGGCACTCGCCCTCACCGCCGGGCAATCATCAGCCGCGGGTGTGACGCCGCTGAACCGTGCGCTCGCCGCGATCGAAGCACGCAGCGGCGGACGCTTCGGCGTCGCCGTCCTCGATACCGGGGCGCGGCTCTTCGTCGGGCATCGCTCCGACGAACGGTTCCCGTTGTGCAGCACGCACAAGCTGCTCTCGGTCGGCGCCGTGCTGCAGCGCGTCGACGCGGGCCGTGAGCGGCTCGACCGCCGGATCAAATTCGCGGCGAGCGACCTCGTGCCTTATTCGCCCGCGACCAAGGAGCACGCAGGCCGCGACGGGATGACGCTTGCGCAATTGTGCGAGGCGGCCATCACGTTGAGCGACAACACCGCCGCCAACCTGATCCTCGCGAGCCTCGGCGGCCCGCAAGGCGTGACTGCCTTTGCACGGTCGCTCCACGATCCGATGACGCAGCTCGACCGCACCGAGCCGACGCTCAACGAGGCCACACCGGGCGACCTGCGCGATACGACGACGCCTCTTTTCATGCTGAAGGACATCGAGGCCTTCGTGCTCGACGACGCGCTGTCGGCCGCCTCGCGCCATCGCGTCCAGGCGTGGCTCATCGGCAACCGCACCGGCGACGCGCGCCTGCGCGCCGGCCTGCCGCCCGGCTGGCGGTGCGGCGACAAGACCGGGAGAGGCGCGCACGGCACCGCGAACGACGTCGGCGTGCTGTGGCCGCCGCGCGGCGCGCCGATCATCGTCGTCGCCTACCTGACGGAGAGCGCGGCGAGTGCCGACAAACGCGATGCGACGCTCGCGGAGGTGGCGCGGGCGGTGGTGTCCGCCTTGCACCCTTGAAGCAGATGGTGGCGGCGCTCGTGCGCAACTCGCGAGAACCCGCGTCATTTTGCGGCGCGACGCGCGCATGGGTCGCACAAAAATCGAGAGAAATGGAGGCTCCGCTCGTTCGCAAGGGCGAGCGAAGTGCTATGATGTGCGTTGACTGGACTATCTGTCCGAGTTGGTCGCGTGGGGGCGTACCAATGATTGCAAGCAGCCGAGCGTCGCTGACGCTTGCCGATATCGCGTCGCTGACCGGCGCGGTGCCACGCGATGGCTCAAACCTGTCGTACCAGATCACCAACGTCGCGCCGATCGACTATGCCGGCCCCGGCGACCTTGCCTTCCTCGAGAGCAACAAGTTCGCCGACGCGCTGGCGACAACGGGCGCCGGAGCCGTGCTGACGGTCGACCGGTTCGCGCCGCGCGTTCCGGCCGGCGTCAACCTGCTGCTCACGCGCAAGCCCTACCACGCGTTCGTCACGGTGGCGCGCGAGTTCCATCGTGGGCGGCTGCGGCCGACCTCGCCGTTCGAGGCCGACGGCGTGATGCCCGGCGCCCACGTGCATCCAACTGCGGCGCTCGGCACGGGCGTGACGGTCGACCCGGGCGCCGTGATCGGTCCGCGCGCGACGATCGGCGCCGGCAGCATGATCGGCGCCAACGTCGTCATCGGCGCCGACGTGCGCATCGGCGCCGACGGTTCGATCTGCTCCGGCAGCACGATCGTCAATTCGGTGATCGGCGACCGCGTCATCGTCCATGCCGGCTGCCGCATCGGGCAGGATGGCTTCGGCTATGTGTTGGGCCGTACGGGCCATATGAAGATCCCGCAAGTCGGCCGCGTCGTCATCGGCGATGACGTGGAGATCGGCGCCGGGACGACGATCGATCGCGGCGGGATGCGCGACACCATCATCGGCGACGGTACCAAGATCGACAACCTGGTGCAGATCGGACACAACGTCGTGATCGGCCGCGATTGCATCATCGTCGCCCAGTCGGGACTGAGCGGCAGCGTGACCCTCGAGGATGGCGTCGTCCTGGCGGCACGGGTCGGCATCTATCCGCACGTGACGGTGCACAAAGACGCGCAGCTCCAGGCACGCGCCACCGTGCGGCGCGACGTGCCTGGGGGCGTGATCTGGGGTGGACTGCTCAATGCCAAGCCGGTGCGGCAATCGACGCGTGAGATGATCGCGCTCGAGCGGCTGGCGCAGCGCGACGGCGCCGATGCGGATCCGACCGAGGCGGGCGGCAAGGACAAGGCTGACTGACGCCGCGGCGCCGCGGCTCACCCCGCGTTGAGCAGGAAGGCGAGCCCGACCGCGAGCACCGCCGCCGCGCAGCCGGTGAGCGCCGCGACGGTGCGCTCGCGGATGTTCAGGAACTCGATCGCCAACAGCCGCAACCCGAGCGTCATATGTGTTGCGAGCGCCGCGACCAGCAGGCACTCGCTCGCCTTGACGAGCGGCGTGCGGGTGACGGCGAGGAACGAGTTCGAGCGCGGCGGCGCCGTTGAGCGCGGTCGCGAGCGCCAGAAAATGCAGCGGCAGAAAGATCGCGAGCGCGATGCCGGAGAGGCGGTGCAGCAGCGCCGCCACGAACCCCGGCTGCTTGTGCGATGCGCGCATCATGCGACATAGACCGCGATGACGGCGCGCAGGCCGAGGGCGAGCAACGCAAGCGCGACGAGGGCAAGCGCGGCGTCGAGCGCGCGCCCGCGCCACGGCGTCCATTCGCGGATGACGTTGCGCAGGCCGATCGGCGCGTGCGTCGCGACCGCGACGACGAACAGCGCGTAGAACAGGGCGAAGCCGAGGTTGTGGTGCGTGCGCGCCAGGATATCGCCGGCCGTGAGGCCGCCGCGGATGGCGTAGAGGATGGTCGCGAGATGCACCGCGACCGCAAGCGCCAGCACCATGGCGCTGATGCGCTGGGCGAGGAACAGCACCGGCGTCACCGCGCGCCGCCTTTCAGCGTGTGCCAGAAGACGGTGCGCTTGAGGCCGGCGATCGAATAGGTCGGCGCGATCGCCTTGGGGCAGAACGAGGTGCAACTCATGTGCGTATGACAGCTCTGGCAGCCGGAGTTGCCCGAGATCGCTGCAAGGCGCGCGTCCTGGCCGGCGTCGCGCACGTCGTTGACCAGCGTCCAGGCGCGGTTGAGCGCGGCGGGCCCAAGATAGTCCTTGTCCCACGCCACCACGTCGCAGGCCGAGTAGCACACGCCGCAGCCGATGCATTCGATCGCGGCGTCTGCGGCCTGGCGCGCCGGCGTCGCGGGCGGCACCACGGCGAAATCGGCAGGGCGCTCGGCCGGCGGCGCGAAATAGCCGCGCGCGTCGCGCCATTTGTCGAAGAACTGCACCATGTCGACGGCGAGATCCTTCACGACCGTGAAGTTGCGCAGCGGCTCCAACCGCAGCGCTCCGTCGGAGGCGGCTTCCGACACGCGGGTGCGGCAAGTCCAGCGCGGGCGGCCGTTCACCACCATGGCGCAGGAGCCGCACATGCCGACCCGGCAGGCGAAGCGGTAGGACAGCGTCGGATCCTGCTCGCGCTGGATCTCGGTGACGACGTTGAGCACGGTCTGGTGCTGCCGGCGCGGCACCGCGAATGTCTGGAACGCGCCGCGCTCGACGCCGCGCCAGACTTCGACGGTCAACGTATCGCTCGTCATCGCGGACTCGTAGGGTGGGCAACCGCGCGTTCCACCGCCGTCCCGTGTGGGCAAAATCGCTCACGCGCGGTTGCCCACGCGAAGGCGCATTGCCATGCGATTTTGCCCACCCTACGGCTCATCGCAAGTCCGACAAGTAATGCACCGTGTCGGTGCGGCACAGCGAAACGCGCCATTCGACCGGGGCGCCGTCGATCGCGAGCGCGGTGCGGTCGATCGCCAGCAGCGGCGTGCCGGGCGCGACGTCGAGGTGCTTTGCCTCGCGCCGCGTCGCCGCCACCGCCTTGAGGCGCTCGGTCGCGCGCGCGATGGGGACGCCGAACTCGGCACGATAGAGCTCGTAGAGATTGTTCGGCAGCTCGCGCTTCTCGATGCCCGGGAAGAGCGCTTTCGGCAGCACGATGCGCTCGGAGATGCAGACCTTGTCGGCGACCAGGCGCACGCGCTCGATCGCGACGACGCGCGCGCCCTTGCGGAGGTTGAGCATGCGCGCCGCCTCCGCGTCGGCCTCACGCGTCTCGACGCCGATAATCCGGCTGTCGGGGAAGTGCCGCTCGCCCGTATCGGGGATCAGCTTGAAGAACTGGAAGAGGATGCGCTCCTCGTCGTGGCGGGCCACATAGGTGCCCTTGCCCTGCCGGCGCACCACCAGGTTCTCGGCCGCGAGCTCGTCGAGCGCCTTGCGCACGGTGCCGTGCGAGACGCCGAGGTCGGCCGCGAGGTCGGGCTCGCTCGGCAGCGCGCCGCCGGCCGCCCACATGCCGTCGGCGATGCGCCGCACCAGCACGTCCTTGACTTGCCGGTAGAGCGGGCGGAAGCCGAGCGCCGCGCGCTCGTTCGCCGCCGCCCTTGTGTCATCGCTGAAGGCGAATCCCCGCGTTATCTCATGTCTTATGTCTTATAGAAGACTTCGCAGGATCGGTCCATGGTTCCGGAGGAGTTATGAGCGCCCCACAGTTGCTGGTGCACGAGAAGAAGGACACGGTCGGCGTCGTCGTGGTCGAGGGCCTCAAGGCCGGCACCGACATGACCGCCGTGATCACCGCCGACAACTCCGCCTTCAAGCTCAAGGCGAGGATGGATGTACCGATCGGCCACAAGGTCGCGCTCGCCGACATCAAGAAGGGCGATACCGTATGGAAATACGGCCAGGACATCGGCAAGGCGGTCGCCGACATCAAGAAGGGCGAGCACGTCCACGTCCACAATCTCAAGACCAAGCGGTGGTGAGCCATGGCAAAGCCGCGAAACAGAAGGTCACGGCAAGTCGAACCTGCGCTTCTGGGCTGGCGGCGCGAGAACGGCCGCGTCGGCGTGCGCAACCACGTGCTCATCCTGCCGCTCGACGACCTGTCGAACGCGGCCTGCGAGGCGGTCGCGAACAACATCAAGGGCACGATGGCGCATCCCGCATGCCTACGGGCGGCTGCAGTTCGGCGAGGACCTCGAGCTGCTTCTTCCGCACGCTGATCGGCACCGGCGCAACCCGAACGTCGCGGCCGTGGTCGTCATCGGCATCGAGGAGGGCTGGACCAAGCGCGTCGTCGACGGCATCGCGAAGACCGGCAAGCCGGTCGCCGGCTTCGGCATCGAGGCACACGGCGACATCACACCATCGCCAGGCGTCGCGCGTCGCCAAGGAATTCCTGCAATGGGCGTCGCGAGCTGCAGCGCGAGGAATGCGACTTTCCGAGCTGTGGGTGTCGACCAAATGCGGCGAAAGCGACACCACGACCGGCCTCGCCTCGTGCCCGACCGTCGGCAACATGTACGACAAGCTGATCCCCAAAGGCATCTACGGCATGTTCGGCGAGACCTCCGAGATCACCGGCGCCGAGCACCTCGCCAAGGCACGCGCCACCACGCCCGCAGGTCGGCGAGAAGTGGTATGAAGATCTGGCAGGCCTACGAGGACGACGTGATCGAGGCGCACAAGACCGACGATCTGTCCGATCGCAGCCGACCAAGGGCAATATCGCGGGCGGCCTCACCACGATCGAGGAGAAGGCGCTCGGCAACCTCGAGAAGATCGGCCGCGACGTGCCGTTACATCGACGTGCTCGAGCCGCCGAGGCGCCCGCCAAGGGGCCGGGCCTCTACTACATGGACACGTCGTCGGCGGCGGCCGAATGTGTGACGCTGATGGCGGCGGCCGGCTACGCGGTGCACACCTTCCCGACCGGCCAGGGCAACATCATCGGCAACCCGATCGTTCCGGTGATCAAGATCACCGGCAATCCGCGCACGGTGCGCACCATGTCCGAGCATGTCGACCTCGACGTGTCCGGCATCCTGCGCCGCGAGATGACGATCCCCGATGCCGGCGACGCGCTGATCGAGATGATCGTGCGCACCGCCAACGGCCGCCTCACCGCCGCGGAGGCGCTCGGCCACCGCGAATATCGCTGACCAAGCTGTATCGTAGCGCCTGATCTTCGAGCCGGGTAGAAAACGGAAATCCCCATGGCGGAAGCCTCCGTCCGCACGCCACCCGCCCTGGCGTCCAGCGTGCTGCGCCTCGCACCGGGCTTCGTGTTCGCGTCGCTCGTGGCGGTGCTCGCCGTCCTTGGAGCGCCTTACGTGGCGCGGGTCATCACGATCCCCGCCATGGTGCTCGCGCTGCTGATCGGCATCGTGCTCAACCCGGTGGCGGCGCGGCCGGTCTTTCAGCCCGGCCTGGTCTTCTGCGTGAAGCAGCTCCTGCGCTGGGCGGTCGCGCTGATGGGACTGCGCATTGCGCTCGGCGACATCGCGGCACTCGGCCTCGGCACCGGCGTCGTGGTGGTGATCTCGATGGCGGTGACGATCGCGGCGGGCTTCCTCTCCGCGCGCGCGCTCGGCCTGCCCTCGCCCTACGGCGCGCTCGCCGGCGTCGGCACCGCCGTGTGCGGCGCCTCGGCGACGCTCGCGACCTCGGCCGTGGTGCCGGAATATCCTGGCAAGGATGCGGACGTGGTGTTCGTCGTGGTCGGCGTCAACGCGCTGGCGACGCTCGCGATGGTGCTCTATCCGCCGCTCTGCATCGCGCTCGGCTTCAACCCGCAGACGACCGGCGTGATGCTCGGCGCCACCATCCACGACGTTGCCCAGGTGGCAGGCTCCGGCTACGCGGTCTCCGAGGCGGTCGGCAACGCCGCCGTGATCGTCAAGCTCTTCCGCGTCTTCCTGCTGCTGCCGGTGGTGCTCGCGATCGGCTGGTGGTTCATGCGGAAGGGCGCCGCGGCGCGGGCCGCCCGCGTGCCGGTGCCGGTGTTCGCCTTCGTGTTTCTTGCCCTGTGCATCGTCAACAGCGTGCTGCCGTCGATCGCGACGCTGGCTCCGCTCTACGGGCAGGTGAAAGACGCGCTGGTTCTGGCGTCGACCGGCGGACTGTTGATCGCGATCGGTGCGCTCGGCCTCAACACCTCGATGATGGCGATCGGCGCGCTCGGCTGGCGGCACATCGTGACGGTCTGCGCCACCACGCTGGTGATCCTCGTCGTGGCGACCGGCGGCCTGCTCCTCATACGCTGAGGGCTTTGTTCTTGAGCAAGATCATTTCCGAAAACCGGTATCCACCCCGGATCAGGTCCGGGGCAGGCCTTTTCGGGATCATGCTCTGATGCCCACGCTGACGCTCGCGGAGGCCGAAAGTCTGGTCGCCCGGGCGTTGATCCGTTGCCGCACCAGCGAGACGAACGCGATCTGCGTCGCCCGCGCGCTCGTCGCCGCCGAGGCGGACGGGCTCAAGGGCCACGGCCTCTCGCGCACGCCGAGCTACGCCGCTCAGGCGAAGGTCGGCAAGGTCGACGGCCTTGCAGTGCCCAAGGTGGATCGTCCGCGGCCGGGCGCGGTCGCAATCGATGCGGCACACGGCTTTGCCTATCCGGCGATCAACTCGGCGCTCGCGGTGCTGCCCGCGATGGCGCGCGAGGCGGGCGTCGCCAGCGCCGCGATCCGCCGTTCGCATCATTGCGGCGCGGCCGGCCACCCGGTCGAACGCCTCGCCGCGCAGGGGCTCGTCGCGCTGATGTTCGCCAACACACCCGCCGCAATCGCACCCTGGGGCGGCGCCAGGGCGGTGTTCGGCACCAACCCGATCGCCTTTGCGTGTCCCCTGCCCGGCCGGCCACCCCTCGTCGTCGACCTCGCGCTGTCGAAGGTCGCGCGCGGCAATATCCTCGCCGCCAAGCAGAAGGGCGAAAATATCCCGCGCGGCTGGGCGCTCGACGCGCACGGCGAGCCCACCACCGATCCCGACGCCGCACTGGCCGGCACCATGCTGCCGCTCGGCGACGCCAAGGGCACGCCGCTGATCCTGATGGTGGAGCTGCTCGCCGCCGGGTTGACGGGCGCGAATTTCGCGGCCGATGCCTCCTCGTTCCTCGACGACAAAGGGCCGCCGCCCGGCACCGGGCAGCTCATCATCGCGTTCGATCCGGCTGCGTTCGGCGGCTCGGGCGAGCACATCGCGCGTCTCGTGGCATCGATCGAGGCGCAACCCGGCACCCGCCTGCCCGGATCACGCCGGCTCGCGGCGCGACGCAAGGCGGCGAGCGATGGGTTAGTATTGAGCGACACGCTGCTCCGCGAAATCGAGGCGCTTTAACCCATGGCTCCCCTCCCCAATCTCCGCATCGATGGCGCCCGCCTGTGGGGCGAGCTGATGGAGACCGCGGCGTTCGGCGCGACCGCCAAAGGCGGCATCAACCGCCTCACGCTCACCGACCTCGACCGCCAGGTGCGCGACTGGTTCAAGGCGCGCGCGGAAAAGCTCGGCTGCACCGTCACGATCGACTCGATGGGCGCGATGTTCGCACGCCGGCCCGGCCGCGCCGACGTGCCGCCGATCGCCATGGGCAGCCATCTCGACACCCAGCCGACCGGCGGCAAGTTCGATGGCGTGCTCGGCGTGCTGGCGGCGCTCGAGGCGCTGCGCACGCTGGTCGAGGCCGGCTACGAGACCTTCGCGCCGATCGAGGTGGTCAACTGGACCAACGAGGAAGGCGCGCGCTTCCAGCCCGCCATGGTGTCGTCCGGCGTGTTCGCGGGCGCGTTCGATCACGACTGGGCGTCGGCGCGGCACGATCCGGCCGGCGTCACCTTCGCGCAGGCGCTCGACGCGATCGGCTACCGCGGGCCGCAGCGTTCGGGCGCGCATCCGCTGTCCGCCTTCTTCGAGCTGCACATCGAGCAGGGGCCGATTCTCGAGGCCGAGGACAAGACCATCGGCATCGTCACCGGCATCCAGGGCATCCGCTGGTTCGAGGGCGCGATCCGCGGGCAGGACGCCCACACCGGCGCGACGCCGATGGGCCTGCGCAAGAACGCGCTGCTCGGCGCTGCGCGGCTGGTCGAGCAGGTCAACGCCATCGCGATCGCGCACCCGCCGCAGGCGGTCGCCACGATCGGGCGGCTGGAGGTGAGGCCGAACTCGCCCAACGTGGTGCCGGGCGAGGTCCTATTCACGGTCGACCTGCGCCATCCCGACCCCGCGACCCTCGATGCCATGCAGGAGAAGCTGACGGCGACCATCGCGGAAATCTGCAGCGCGCTCGCGCTCGAATTCGACCTGAAGAAGATCTTCGACCAGCCGCCGGTGCGCTTCGATGCCGACTGCATCGCCTGCGTGCGCGAGGGCGCACGCGCCACCGGCCTTGCGGCGCGCGAGATCGTCTCCGGCGCCGGCCACGACGCGGGTTACGTGTCGCGCGTCGCGCCGAGCGCCATGGTCTTCGTGCCGTGCCGCGGCGGCATCAGCCACAACGAGGCCGAATACGCCTCGCCCGAACACTGCAGCGCCGGCGCGCAGGTGCTGCTGCAGGCGGTGTTGGGCTATGATCGCCTGCTGCAGGAGCGGGTGACCGCGAAACGCGCGTAGCCCGGATGGAGGCGCGAAGCGCCGCAATCCGGGACTTTCCCGGATTGCCCCCCGCTTTCGCGGGGGTCCATCCGGGCTACGCGCCCGACACTACGGAGCATGACATGACGAAACTCTCGGCCATTGCCGCCACGATCGCGCTACTCGCCATCCCGGCGGTCGCCGCCGCGCAAGCGCCGGACATCAAGCGCTTCACCTACAGCGAATGGACCAAGGGCCGCTTCTCCGAGGCCGTCGCGGTGACGGGACCGGGCAAGTGGATTTTCCTCGCCGGCGTCGGCGCGGAGGACGAGAACGGCAAGGGCGGCGACATCCTGCACAAGGGCGACTTCCTCGCGCAATGCCACTACGCCTACGACAAGATCAAGCGCCTGCTCGCCAAGCAGGGCGCCACCCTCGGCGATGTCGTGAAGATGGTGACCTACATGACCGACGTGCGTTTCCAGCCGGACTACGGCAAGTGCCGCCTGGAGGAGTTCGGCAGCAATCCGCTGCCGGCGCATACGCTGCTGACGATCAGCCAGCTCGCATGGCCCGGCATGCTGGTGGAGATCGACGTGACGGCCGTGGTGCCGGTGAAGTGAGAAGAGAAAGCAGGGGACGTAATGCCTGAACCGGTCAAGCTCGGCATCGTCGGCCTTGGCCGCTGGGCCAAGGTGCTCACGCGCGCGGCGAAGAAATCCGACAAGCTCAAGATCGTCTCCGGCTATAGCCGCTCGCAGGACAGGCGCGCCGCCTTCGCCCAGGAGTTCGGCGTCGCCGCGGCGCCCGACCTCAAGACCATGCTGGCCGATCCCGCCATCCGGGGCTGATCCTCACGGTGCCGAACGAGCAGCATCTGCCGGTCGCGCTCGAGGTCGCGCGCGCCGGCAAGCACGTCTACACCGAGAAGCCGATCGCCAGCACGCTCGAGGAGGGTCTCGAGATCGAGGCGCTGGAGCGCCGCCACGACGTTACCGTCACGGTCGGCCACAGCGCGCGGCTGATGGGCGGCATCAAGGCGATCCGCGACGCCATCGATGCGGGTGAGCTCGGCCGCGTCGCCTTCATGGAGGCGAACTTCTCCAACGAACGCGCGCTCGAGCTCACGCCGAGCACGTGGCGCTGGTACAAGGCCCGGGCGCCGGGCGGGCCGCTGTCGCAGCTCGCGATCCACCAGTTCGACGTGCTGCACTATCTCGGCGGCGAGATCGTGGAGGCGAGCTCGATCGCCTCGAAGCTCTCGCCGGTCGGCGCCGAGGTCGACGACCAGTCGATGACCACGCTGCGTTTCGCGGACGGCAAGCTGGGGTACGTCGGCTCGTGCTGGACCTCGCCCGGCATCTTCGCGGTGCGGGTGTTCGGCGCCAAGGGCCTGATGCACTATGAGATCGACTTCGGCACCTGGGACACGCCGGACAAGCTGCACCTGATGTCGACGCTCTACATCCAGCGCGGCAAGGACGGCTACGGCAAGCGCGAGGAGCTTAAGGTGCCGGAGAGCGACATGTTCGGCGCCGAGCTCGACATGTTCGCCGAGAGCTGCGCTACCGGGCGCGCCAACCAGCTCAACGCGCGCAACGGCAATATCGCGGTCGCGGTGGTCTACGCAGCGCTGCGCTCGATCGACCGGCAAGGCCAGAGCGTGCGCATCGCCGACGTGATCGAGGATGCGCGCAAGCGCCTGACCGAGAGGAAGGTCCATGTTGCCTAGCCGCTACTTCATCGACCTGACCCAGCCGGAGATCGCGGCACAGCTCGAGAAGAACCCGCTGGTGATCCTGCCGACAGGCTCGGTCGAGCAGCATGGCCCGCACCTGCCGACCGGGACCGACACCTTCGCGTCGAACGTCATCGGCGCGGCGGTGGCCGAGCGCATGGACGGCCTGCTGCTGCCGGCGACGCCGTTCGGCGTCACCCCCATGCACGCGCCCTTCGCGGGCACGATCACGCTCACGCCCGACACCTACATGCGGGTGACGACCGAGACCTGCGTCTCGACGGCGCGGCACGGCGCCAAATACCTGCTCATCCTCAACTGGCATGAGGGCAACATCCCATCGCTCGCGATCGCGGCCGAGGCGCTGCATCGCGAGCACGGCATGACGGTGCTCACCGTGCAGGCCTGCTACGTCGCCGAGGAGCTCTACGGCAAGACCTGCAACGGCCTCACCCATGGCGGCGAGATCGAGGCGCTCGCCGTGCTGGCCTATCGGCCCGACCTCGTGCATCTCGATCGCATCGACTATTCGTCGGACCACACCCATGGCCACAAGATGGACAAGCTGCGCCGCACCCGCAGCTACCAACCGGTGCTGACCGACATCCGCTCGATCGCGCCGACCGGCTGGTTCGGCAGCCCGCAGCATGCGACTGCCCGAAG
>CAVPGG010000132.1:0-11548 GCA_963703755.1 uncultured Pseudomonadota bacterium | reverse complement strand
AAAGGCGCGCACGCGTGCGCGTCTTCTGGGATTTTGGTGCTGGTTGGGTGGTGCGGGTACGCCGCGCTACGGACTTTTTCATCATCCAGACCGCGGGAACGGTGAGTTTCCGGACGGGCCGGCTTGGGGGGTTCTTGTGCTCGGGTCTGGAGTATCAGGTGGAACATCATCTGTTTCCGAATATCAGTCACGTCCACTATCCGGAAATCAGCTTGGCGGTACAGAAGTTATGCGCCGAACATGGGCTACCCTATCACTCGTACACATGGGCAGTGGCCTTATGGAAGAGCTGGATGGTGTTGCGATCCCCGCAGCAGGTTGCTAGGACTAGAGCATGTGCGGCCCGTGGAGGCGGCTTAATTCGTTAGCGTAACACCCCACTTACTCAAACTACGGCTATACTAACAACGGCACGAGTAATTTCGCCTGTGCCGTCCGACCGTCGATAATTAAGTCCGACCTTCGAATCCCGCTCCACACTTAGCCAGAAGTATTGTCACTTTCGGCTTATGTACGCGAAACGGAGTCTACATGTCCTCGCGAAATGGTGATCGAGCCCGTACTTATAAGCAAAGTAGAAAGAGGCGGCTCCGCCGCAGCCAGATTCCGATCACTCTCACCCTTGGCTGTTCGAGACGATAATAAAGAGCCGACCGTAAGCCTTCCCAGTCGTGCTCTTGTAGCATAACCGCCGCACGGCAAAGATCTCTTTCGCTGTAACGATATAGTTTCAGCGATGACGACACGTTGTCAGCGTTCGCTCCTCGCGACCGCGCTTTTTGCCGCTACATTCGGCGATCGCGCAATCGCCAGCCGAGTTGACCTCGCCGAATGGGCAGCTGGCCATCTCGTTCGAATGCGTTCCGGGTCGACCGGAGAAGGATGGCGCGACAGTCGGTGTACCCGGTTGCCTTTCATGGCAAGCCGCTTATCTCCCAGTCGGCGCTCCAGCTCGAGTTGCAGGGAGCGCGTGCGCTCGGAGCAGACGTAAGAATCACGGGCAAACTCCTTCCCAAATCGACGAGACTTATCGCCTCGTGACCGGCAAATCGAGCACTGTTCGTGATCACGACAACGCGCTACGGCTGGAAACGGAGGAAGACAGTGGTCAACGCCGGCAACTCGAAATAGAAGCCCGCGCAGTACGACGACTCCGTTGCGTTCCGATATATCGCCCCGGATCAACGGTCCATTCGCGAATTCCGGCTTGCGAAGGAAAACACCGAATTCCGTATCAGCAAAGACGCAACCACTTACGCGCTGGTCCCGCCGCACTTTCGCACTATGTACGAAAGCGAATATCTCAAGCTGAACGCGAGCGCTTTTGCGAATGCGAAGGCTCTATCACGTAAAGACTGCTTCATCGGCCTTCCGTTGCTCATGCAAGTGCCAGGCGTCGGATGGATGGCGATCACAGAAGCCGACATGCGCGACTACAGCGCAATGTATCTGGAAAATCCCGGAACCGATCGGGGCTCACACTACTTTCAATCGCGCCTTGCACCCGGAGATGACCCCGACGTTGTGGTTACCGGATCGCTGCCACATCATTCCCCTTGGCGCGTTCTGCTAGTGGCGATGAACCGGGAGAACTGATCGAATCGAATGTGATCACGAGCTTGAACCCGCCGAGCGCCATCGCGGAAACATCCTGGATTCATAGCGACGACTGCCGGGAATTGGAGCAGGATGCTGTCGTCGACAGAGACCGGTGGTCGAACCAGTGGAACGCGTCGGCGACCGTGATGGCCTCGGCCGAGGCATCGGGCAGTGGGCTCGCCGCTCCGGCGGCGCCCTCGCGGACGCGGCTGGCAATCATCTTCTCGGCGAGCAACGTCCGCAGCGACTCCAGCGGCTCGACCGCGACGACGTCGAAGCCGCCCGCGACCAGCGCGCGGAAGAGCTTGCCCGTCCCCGCCGCCAGGTCGAGTACCGGGCTGGAGGCCTCGGTCGAGGCTGAGCTCGAACGCGATCGCGCCGACGGCCGCCTGCGGGTAGTCGGGGCCGGCCGCGCTGATATTCGTCGGCGACGGGACGCGAAGCTCTGCGCGAGTGGGTGGAGCTTGGCACGCGCGTCAGCCTGCCAGCTTCAGCTTCAGCGCGACGATCGGACGGTACGACGTGGCCGCCGCTGACTGGCTGATCGTCCCGCGCGGGAGTGCTGACTCGAGGGCACCGAGCACGCTGGTGTCTGCTGCGGTAAAAGCAGCACGTCAGCGCCGGCCTCGGTGGTAGCAACGGACGCTGCCTGCTGTGGTTCGGGCTCCGACGAGTCGGTGATCATGATGCTGCCGAAGCGGAGCCGTCCTGGAGAGCTGGCGATTACCTTCGACGAAGGCTGAGATGCCGAGGGGTCATGCGAACGTGGTAGTGGCGACGAAGCACCTGTTGAGGCCGGAGACGGTTGGTCAGACGTAGGCGCCGAGCCGGCCGACGAGTAATTTGAATTAGGTGAGTTCTGCTAGATCGATCCGGCAAATCCGAAGATCGACGATCCGATCGAGCGCGCCCGCATCATGCGCGCCTTCGAGCGCCGCCTCTCGGCGCCGGCCGGCTACGTGCTGCCGGTCAGCCCTGGACCGCGCGGGGCCGATCGTCGGTTGGGTGAGCGGTCTGGAAGCTGCGCCGCGGCCGGCTCTTTCTCGTGCCGGGCGATTCGCCGATCGGCTTCCGCCTGCCGCTGACTCGCTGCCCCATATCCGGCCGGCCGCCTACCCGCATGTGGTGGCGGCCGATCCCTTCGCGCCGCGCGGCGACCTGCCGGCGCCGCCGCCCATTCCGGCGTCGATGCCGGCGCAGGCGGTCGCGTATCGCAGCGCTGGCGAGGTCGTTGCGCCATCGCTCGCGCCCGAGGCCGGCGCCGCCGGCATGCTGCTCGCTGCGCGGTCGCCGGCTCCGACATCGCAGTGCGCACCGCGCTTGCGGTCGAGCCGCGTGACGGACGGCTATGCGTGTTCATGCCGCCGACCGAGCGCCTGGAGGAATACCTCGAGCTGCTCGCCTCGGTCGAGGCGACCGCCGGCGAGCTCGGCTTGCCGGTCCACGTCGAGGGCTACGAGCCGCCCTATGATCCGCGCGTCAACGTCATCAAGGTCACGCCCGATCCCGGCGTCATCGAGGTCAACATCCACCCCGCGGTGTCGTGGCGCGACGCGGTCGCGACCACCCAGCACCTCTACGAGGACGCGCGGCTCTCCCGCCTCGGCACCGACAAGTTCATGATCGATGGCCGCCACACCGGCACCGGCGGCGGCAACCACGTGGTGCTGGGCGGCGCGGCCGCGGCCGACAGCCCGTTCCTGCGCCGGCCCGATCTGCTCAAGAGCCTGGTGCTCTATTGGCAGCGCCATCCATCGCTGTCCTACCTGTTCTCCAGCCTGTTCATCGGCCCGACCAGCCAGGCGCCGCGCATCGACGAGGCGCGCCAGGACATGCTCTACGAGCTGGAGATCGCGCTCGGCAAAGTGCCGAAACCCGGCGACGGGCCGGCGCCGCCGCCGTGGCTGGTCGACCGGCTCTTCCGCAATCTTCTCGTCGATGTTACCGGCAATACGCATCGCACCGAGATCTGCATCGACAAGCTTTTTTCGCCCGACGGCGCCACCGGCCGGCTCGGCCTCGTCGAGTTCCGCTCCTTCGAGATGCCGCCCGATGCGCGCATGAGTCTCGCGCAGCAATTGCTGCTGCGCGCCCTGGTCGCTTGGTTCTGGCGCGCCCCGCTCGATGGCGCGCCGGTGCGCTGGGGTACCGCGCTGCACGACCGCTTCATGCTGCAGCATTTCGTCTGGGCCGAATTCCTCGACGTGCTCGCCGATCTCGCGCACTCCGGCTACCGCTTCGATCCCGCGTGGTTCGAGGCGCAGCGCGAGTTTCGCTTTCCCGCTACGGCTCGGTCGATTACGCGGGCGTCGAGCTCGAACTGCGCCAGGCGCTCGAGCCCTGGTACGTGCTCGGCGAGGAAGCGACGCCGGGCGGCACCGTGCGCTTCGTCGATTCCTCGGTCGAACGACTGCAGGTCAAGGTCGCGGGCCTCGATGCGGTCGCCATCTCGTGACCTGCAACGGCCGCGCGCGTGCCGTTGGCGCCGACGGCGGTCGGCGATTTCGTCGGCGGCGTGCGCTTCAAGGCGTGGGAGCCCGCCGTCGCGCTGCATCCGACCATCGCGTGCCGCGCCGCTGACCTTCGACTCGTCGACATTTGGTCGCGGCCGCTCGCTCGGCGGCTGCATCTACCACGTCGCCCATCCGGCGGGCGCAACTACGAGACCTTTCCGGTCAACGCCTACGAGGCCGAGGCCCGCCGGCTCGCGCGCTTCCAGGATCATGGTCACACGGGCGGACCGCTCGGTCAGGTTCCGGCAGAGGAGCGCTCGCTCGAATACTCCGACGACCCTCGACCGTGCGGCGCCCACTCAGGCTTTATGACGCCATGGTCATGCCACGCGACGACGCGGCCGACCCGGCGGAAGAGGAAGCTCGACCGGTTGCTCGCCGGCTACCGGCCGCTGCCCGGCATCTATGACGAGATGGTGGACGCGCGCGGAGTGCCGCGCGCCCATTGGCAGCCGCTGCTCGGCATGCTCGCGGCGCTCGGCAGCGAGGAGATCGACCGGCGCTTTCCCGCCGCTGACCGCCACTCTCGCGCGGAGTCCGGCGTGTTCTCGATCGCGTCTCTACGGAGAGTCCACGGGCGTCGAGCGCACCTGGCCGCTGAGCTACATCCCGCTCGTCATCAGCGCGCCCGAATGGGAGACGCTCAAGGCTGGCCTCGCCCCCCCGCCGAGCTGCTCGAGGCAGTGGTGGCGGATTGCTACGGGCAGGCCAAACTCGTCGCCGAGGCCCCGCTTGCCCGCGGCGCTCGTCGCCGGCAATCCCCGAATTCCTGGCGCCGCCTCGTCGGCGTCGCGCCGCCCGGCGGCGCGCATGCGCGTTTCTACGCGGTCGACGTTGGAGGCGCGCCGCCGATGGCCGCTGGTGGGTGCTGGGGCGACCGCACCCAGGCGCCGTCCGGCGCCGGCTACGCGCTGGAGACCCGGCTCGCCCTGTCGCGCGCCATGCCGGACATCTATCGCGCGCTGCGCGTCAACCGGGTCGCGCCGTTCTTCCAGGCCTTCCAGGCCGAGCTCACCGGGTTCGGCTGCCAGAGCGCAATCCCGCGTTTGCGTGCTCGAGCACGCAAACGCGGAGTTGTCCTGGCGGCCGAGCCCGGTGAGCTCGGCCTGGAAGGCCTGGAAGAACGGCGCGACCCGGTTGACGCGCAGCGCGCGATAGATGTCCGGCATGGCGCGCGACAGGGCGAGCCGGGTCTCCAGCGCGTAGCCGGCGCCGGACGGCGCCTGGGTGCGGTCGCCCAGCACCCACCAGCGGCCATCGGCGGCGCGCCCGACGTTGACCGCGTAGAAACGCACATGCGCGCCGCCGGGCGGCGCGACGCCGACGAGCGGGCGCAGGAATTCGGGATTGCCGGCGACGAGCGCCGCGGGCAAGCGGCCCTCGGCGACGAGCTTGGCCTGCCCGTAGCAATCCGCCACCACTGCCTCGAGCAGCTCGGCGCGCTGGACGAGGCCAGCCTTGAGCGTCTCCCATTCGGGCGCGCTGATGACGAGCGGGATGTGGCTCAGCGGCCAGGTGCGCTCGACGCCGGTCGGATCCTCGTAGACGCGATAGAACACGCCGGACTCGCGCAAGTGGCGGTCGGCGGCGGAAAAGCGCCGGTCGATCTCCTCGCTGCCGAGCGCCGCGAGCATGCCGAGCAGCGGCTGCCAATGGGCGCGCGGCACTCCGCGCGCGTCCACCATCTCGTCATAGATGCCGGGCAGCGGCCGGTAGCCGGCGAGCAACCGGTCAAGCTCCTCTTCCGCCCGGTCGGCCGCGTCGTCGCGTGGCATGACCATGGCGTCATAAAGCCTGAGTCGGGCGCCGCAGGTCGAGGGTCGTCGGATATTCGAGCGAGCGCTCCTCTGCCGGAACCTGACCGAGCGGTCCGCCCGTGTGACCATGATCCTGGAAGCGCGCGTGCCGGCGCGCCTCGGCTTCGTAGGCGTTCACCGGGAAGGTCTCGTAGTTGCGGCCGCCCGGATGGGCGACGTGGTAGACGCAGCCGCCGAGCGAGCGGCGCGACCAGACGTTGACGAGGTCGAAGGTCAGCGGCGCATGCACCCCGATGGTCGGATGCAGCGACGACGGCGGGTCCCAGGCCTTGAAGCGCACGCCCGCGACGAATTCGCCGACGCGGCCGGTCGGCACCAGCGGCAGGACGCGCCCGTTGCAGGTCACGAGATGGCGACTTGCATCGAGGCCCGCGACCTTGACCTGCAGTCGCTCGACCGAGGAATTGACGAAGCGCGCGGTGCCGCCCGGCGTCGCATCCTCGCCGAGCACGTACCAGGGCTCGAGCGCCTGGCGCAGCTCGAGCTCGACGCCCGCGTAAGCGACCGAGCCGTAGCGGGAAAGCGGAACTCGCGCTGCGCCTCGAACCACGCGGGATCGAAGCGGTAGCCGGAGTGCGCGAGATCGGCGAGCACGTCGAGGAATTCGGTCCAGACGAAATGCTCCAGCATGAAGCGGTCGTGCAGCGCGGTACCCCAGCGCACCGGCGCGCCATCGAGCGGGGCGCGCCAGAACCAAGCGACCAGGGCGCGCAGCAGCAATTGCTGCGCGAGGCTCATGCGCGCATCGGGCGGCATCTCGAAGGCGCGGAACTCGACGAGGCCGAGCCGGCCGGTGGCGCCGTCGGGCGAAAAAAGCTTGTCGATGCAGATCTCGGTGCGATGCGTATTGCCGGTGACGTTGACGAGAAGATTGCGGAAGAGCCGGTCGACCAGCCACGGCGGCGGCGCCGGCCCGTCGCCGGGTTTCGGCACTTTGCCGAGCGCGATCTCCAGCTCGTAGAGCATGTCCTGGCGCGCCTCGTCGATGCGCGGCGCCTGGCTGGTCGGGCCGATGAACAGGCTGGAGAACAGGTAGGACAGCGATGGATGGCGCTGCCAATAGAGCACCAGGCTCTTGAGCAGATCGGGCCGGCGCAGGAACGGGCTGTCGGCCGCGGCCGCGCCGCCCAGCACCACGTGGTTGCCGCCGCCGGTGCCGGTGTGGCGGCCATCGATCATGAACTTGTCGGTGCCGAGGCGGGAGAGCCGCGCGTCCTCGTAGAGGTGCTGGGTGGTCGCGACCGCGTCGCGCCACGACACCGCGGGGTGGATGTTGACCTCGATGACGCCGGGATCGGGCGTGACCTTGATGACGTTGACGCGCGGATCATAGGGCGGCTCGTAGCCCTCGACGTGGACCGGCAAGCCGAGCTCGCCGGCAGTCGCCTCGACCGAGGCGAGCAGCTCGAGGTATTCCTCCAGGCGCTCGGTCGGCGGCATGAACACGCATAGCCGACCATCACGCGGCTCGACCGCGAGCGCGGTGCGCACTGCGATGTCGGAGCCGTGCGACCGCGCAGCGAGCAGCATGCCGGCGGCGCCGGCCTCGGGCGCGAGCGATGGCGCAACGACCTCGCCAGCGCTGCGATACGCGACCGCCTGCGCCGGCATCGACGCCGGAATGGGCGGCGGCGCCGGCAGGTCGCCGCGCGGCGCGAAGGGATCGGCCGCCACCACATGCGGGTAGGCGGCCGGCCGGATATGGGGCAGCGAGTTGAGCGGCAGGCGGAAGCCGATCGGCGAATTGCCCGGCACGAGAAAGAGCCGGCCGCGGCGCAGCTTCCAGATCTCGCTCACCCAACCGACGATCGGCGCCCGCGCGGTCCAGGGCTGCACCGGCAGCACGTAGCCGGCCGGCGCCGAGAGGCGGCGCTCGAAGGCGCGCATGATGCGGGCGCGCTCGATCGGATCGTCGATCTTCGGATTTGCCGGATCGATGTCGGGCGGAAGCTCGCCCTCCTTCACCATGTGCTCGATCGGATCCTCGTAGGCCGGCTGCACGTATTCGCTGCCGATGCCGAGGCGGGCCGCCAGGGTCTCGGTGAAGCGCTGGGCGTCGCCCAGCGACGGCGTGCGGCCGCCGGCCGCAGGCACCTCTTGCGCGATCAGCGCGAGGTTGCGCCAGATCGGCACGCCGTCCTTGCGCCAGTAGAGCGCGAAGGCCCAGCGCGGCAGCGGCTCGCCCGGGTACCACTTGCCCTGCCCGTAATGCAGCATGCCGCCAGGCGCAAAACGGTCGCGCAGGCGGCGGATCAGCGTGTCGCCGCGGTCACGCTTGTGCGGACCGAGCGCGGCCGTATTCCATTCGGCCGACTGGTAGTCGTCGATCGACACGAAGGTCGGCTCGCCGCCCATGGTGAGGCGCACGTCCTGCGCCGCGAGATCGCGGTCGACGGTCTCGCCGAGCGCATCGAGCGCCTTCCACGCTTCGTCGGCGAACGGGAAGGTGACGCGCGGCTTCTCGGCGATGCGCGTGACGTTCATCTCGAACGAGAATATCACTTCGGCGGGATCGACGCCGCCGGTGATCGGCGCGGCCGAGCGATAGTGCGGCGTCGCGGCCACCGGCAGGTGCCCCTCGCCGGTGAGCAGACCCGAGGTCGGATCAAGGCCGATCCAGCCGGCTCCCGGGAGATAGACCTCGGTCCAGGCGTGCAGATCGGTGAAGTCATGGTCGGTGCCGGCGGGCCCGTCGAGCGCCTTGAGGTCGGGCTTGAGCTGGATCAGGTAGCCGGACACGAAGCGCGCCGCGAGGCCGAGGTGGCGCAGGATCTGCACCAGCAGCCACGCCGTGTCGCGGCAGGAGCCGCAGGCGCTGCCGAGCGTCTCCTCGGGCGTCTGCACGCCCGGCTCCATGCGGATGAGATAGCGGACCTCGCGCTGGAGGCGCTGGTTGAGCTCGACCAGGAAGTCGACGGTGTTGCGCGGCTTGAGCGAGACGGCGGCGAGGAACGCGTTGAGCCGCGGCCCCAGCGGCTCCGTCACGAGACAAGGCGCAAGCTCGTAGCGCAGGTCCTCCGGATAGGCGAACGGAAAGCGGTCCGCATAGGGCTCGACGAAGAAGTCGAACGGATTGATCACCTCGATGTCGGCGAGGAGATCGACCGTGATGCTGAACTCGGAGGTCTTCTCCGGGAAAGACGAAGCGCGCGGACCAGTTGCCCTGCGGGTCCTGCTGCCAGTTGACGAAATGCTGCGCCGGCGTGACGCGCAGCGAATAGCTCGGGACGCGCGTGCGGCAATGCGGCGCCGGGCGCAGCCGGATGATCTGCGGGCCGAGCTGCACACGCCGATCATAGAGGTAGCGCGAGACGTGGTGGAGACTGGTGAGAATGGCCATTGCGATTTGAGCAAACCCTACGCGCCCGACGCGTGGCTGCGGTGCCTCCACGCCCCTGTTTACCTGCCCTTATTGTAAGCAAATTCCGGGCCATATGGGAACAGATTGCGGACGCGTCGGCGCGCGCTAAATCGCTGATTTTTCGTGAAATTCGCCACTCAAGGATTTCTTCCGTCGTGGCCGGGCTCGTCCCGGCCATCCACGTCTTGGCGGCGCGCGACGGAAGGCGTGGATGCCCGCATGCGCGGGCATGACGGGGTAAATTACGTCGTCCCAGGCGAGCCGATGCGCTGCTTGAGGCCGGCAATCATGGCGCGCAGGGCGCCGTTGCCGTTCGCATCGCGGTCGCGCCGGGCGCGGATGCGGTCATGCACGAAGGTGAGCTTGGCGATCACGGTCGGGGTCACCACGAACGGGTAGAGATCGGGCTGGCCCATGCTGCGGTTGATCGAGTTGACCGCGAAGGTGAGCGGCAGCCACGCCTCGATGATGCGCTCCATCTCGGAGCGGTACGGATCGAAGTCGATCTTGGCGGTGAGGTCGGCGCCCTTGGCGACCTTGGGACGCAGGCTGACGCCGAAGGCGCGCGCGGTCTCGAGCGTATCGACCATGTGGAAGTAGTGCGCCCAGGTCTCGGCGAAATCCTCCCACGGGTGCGAGCTCGCGTAAGCCGTGACGAAGCGCGAGGGCCAATCGGCCGGCGGGCCGTTGGCGTAGTGCTCCTGCAGCGCGGCCGCATAGTCCTTGCGCTCGTCGCCGAACAGGTCGCGAAACTCGGGCAGCCGATCCGAGCTCGCGATCAGCCGGCTCCAGTAGTAATGGGCGATTTCGTGGCGGAAATGGCCGAGCAGCGTGCGATAGGGCTCGCCCATCCGATGCCGCTGGCGCTCGCGCTCGGAATCGTCGGCCTCCGCGAGACTGATGGTGATGAGACCGTTGTCGTGACCGGTCATCACCGGCGCGGCCGCCGGTGCCGGTGCGGCGAGGAAGTCGAAGGCGAGGCCGTCGGGATCCTCGGCCTTGGTGGCGAGCGGCAGTTGCAGCTTGAGCAGCGTATAGAACAGCCGCTGCTTGGCGCTCTCGATCAGGCGCCAATGCGCGAGATTGCCGGGGACCGAGAGGTCGGGAATCGTCCGGTTGTGGCGGCAGGCCGCGCAGTACTGCTCGCTGCTGCCGGAGCGGATCAGCCAGTTGCACACCTCATGCTGCGCATTGGCGCAGAACCGGTAGAGCTCGCTGGGCGATGCGAGCGCGCGCCAGAGCTCGTTCTCGGGCTTGAGCGCCGTGACGGTCTCGCGCGCCGGCAGATAGCCGAGACGCAGCCCGCAGCTCTCGCACCTCGTGTTCTCGAAATAGAGCGGGTGCCCGCAGTTCTGGCATTCGAACAGCTTCATGAAGTCAGCCCCGGCTGTGCCGAATCGCGCAGCCCGTCCGGGACAACGGCGACTCGGCGCGCGAGTTTCAACCGCGTGACGGATTTACGCAACATGACCTATAGATAGGCGCGGAGGGCGCGTGAGACAGGGCATAGCGCTTGCGCTCCTTCTCCCCGCTTGCGGGAGAAGGTCGGGATGATGGGCCTTTCCGCAAGTCGTTGACTAAGTTCTGTTGAGGCGCCCCCTCACCCCGACCCTCTCCCCGCGCGCGGGGAGAGGGAGTGCAAGCGCAATGCCCACCTCACACGCACGACCCGCAGTGCCTACGCCGCTTCCGCCTCGCGCATCACCTCGACGGCGGCGCGATGCGCCTCGTTGGCGGCGGGAATGCCGCAATAGAGGGCGACGAGCAGCAGAATCTCGCGGATTTGCTCCGGCCTGCAGCCGTTCTTGAGCGCGCCCTTGAGGTGGACGCGCAGCTCGGCCGGCTTGCCGGCCGCCGCCATCATGGCGATCATGGCGAGGCTCTTGGTGGCGAGCGGAAGCTCGGTCCGGCTCCAGAACGTCGCCATACGCATAGGCGTTGATGATGTGCTGCAGCGGCGCGCCGAACTCGCCGAGCGCCTTGACGCGCTCGTCGACGCCGGCGCCGAACAGCTCGCGCCGCAGCTTCAGCCCGCGGTCGTGCAGCTCCTGGGTATCCATCCTGGCTCTCCTGTTTTTGCCGCCCACACGGCCGTCGTAAAAATCCTATAGTAGTGTCGCACTCCGGTATCCGGGGCCCGGAAACGCACAGGACCGACTCACAGGACTTGGCAAGCGATGACCACCGCGACGGCTCCGGCCGACCTCAAATCGGGCAGGCCGCATGGCAGCCTCGCGGCGCTCGCGCTCGGCGCACTC
>CAVPGG010000131.1:0-42583 GCA_963703755.1 uncultured Pseudomonadota bacterium | reverse complement strand
GCTTCGCGGAAGGTCCTGTTCCAGGCCGAGTCCGATCAGATCCTCGACCACCGGGTTGCAGATCCGCTCGAGCGGAGTGTTCCAGGAAGGTGACATCGATGGCGCTCGCGCCGTAGATTCCCGGAAAGATCTCGATTCCACAGCTTGGCTCCGCGACTCATCCGACCGCTCGACCAGACCGAGATCATCGGCCGCCCACCGAGTCCACATGGTGAAGCGGTGCGAGGGCGCGATGCCGAACGCGTCCATGGCCTCGGTGTTGGGTCGATACTGCGACGAACCATGCCCCGGAGCCTTCTCTCCCAGCGCCCATGATCCATTCCCGCGCCGCGTTCGCGTTCGCCTGCGTCCTTGCGTGACGAAGGTCTTCGAGCACATGATCACCAGCGTCTCCGCCGGGTCCATGCTTCGCGTCAGATCGTCGAGCTGGGTGCGGTCGAATGTTCCACATGAAATGCGGCGTCAGGTACCCGCTCACTGCGCGCGCAGCGTGTTGGCCACGAGCAGTGGACCGAGATCCGAGCCGCCGATCCCGACGTTCACCACGTGCCGGATTTTTGCCGGTCAGGCCGGCTTGTCGCCGCGGCGAACCGAACCGACAAAATCAGCGAGCTTCTCGTGGCGCTCCTGCTTGGCCAGGGCGCCCGCAAGGTGGAACTCCGCGGTCGGATAGTCCGGCCGCAGCACGATCGCTTGCTTGAAATGGCGGATCGCATCGCCGACGCGGTCCTCCGCCCTCAGTGCGTTGCCCAGGTTGTAGTGGGCGGTCGCAAAGCCCGGATCGAGCGAGATCGCCTTCTCGAAATGCGCAATGGCCTCGCCGGGCCGGCCGAGCGAGGCGACCGCCGTGCCGAGATCGTTGTGGGCCTCGGCCGAGTGCGGATTGAGCGCCACCGCCTGCTCGAGCGGCGCCAGCGCCTCCTGCGGCGCATTGCGCTGGAGCAGGAGCACGCCGAGGGCATGCAGGCTGCCGAAGTGCTCCGGGTCCGACATGAGCACGGCACGGTAGAGCCGCTCCGCTTCGGCCGGCCGGTTCGCCGCCCGCAGCGCGTCGGCGGCCCCCAAGGCCTGCTCGGCGGTCAGCATGTTCGTCGCGTTTGCCATATCGCCGCCGAATATAGATTTGCAGACGGACAAAATCATCACCTGCCGCAGACAGCAGCCGGATCCTGGTCGCTCGGAATGGCAGCAACTCCATTGTTGGTCGCAGAGCCCGCGGCTACAGTGCCACCGGGCATGAGGAAACAGGCGCGATGGACATCCTGACGATCGAGCACTTCAAGCCGCACGCCGGCAAGACGGTTCGCTTCAAGGGGACGCCGTATGCGTTCGTGCTCGACCGGGTGGAGGGCGATGCCAGCCCGCCGCCCGCGGGCTACGTTCGCGCGCCATTCGTCGTGATCTTCCGCGGACCCTCAAAGACCGATGTGATGCGGTCCGGCATCTACGAGTGCGAGATCGACGGCGGGCCGACCTACAGCCTGCACGTCATGCCGATTCTGACGTCCGCACCCGATTGCCAGGAATATCAGTCCGCCTTCAACTGAAGACTCGCGCGAGCCGCCGCCTACCGCTCACGTTTGCGACGGGAAGATGCCCTGCAGCGCGATGCAGAAGTTGAGCACGAGGTAAGGCTGCCGGTTCTCGTGCGCCTGATTGCCGCCGGTCTGCGTGATCGACTGCGCCGCGAACGTCTGCTCGGGTTGCCGCTGCCGTAAAGGTTGACGGTGGTTTCATTGCCGCTTACGTCAGCGGCCGCTTGGCCCAGCAATTTCGTGTTGGCAGGTATATGCCCGCCTGCGCCCGACCCTGCCGCGGCCGCGATGGCATTGACGATGTGGTTGTGCTGCGCCATCTCACTGGTGTTCAGGGTGTGGGTGTTCTCGCCTGCCAGCTGGCCGAGCGTATATCCGGCGCCCTCGTGGATCGGAACGCGCGCCTGCAAGTTCGGCAGGCCGAAATTGACGCGGCCGTCGCCGCCGTAGGTCGTGCCCAGCAGCGAGAACAGCGCCTGATTCTGATTGATCGGCAGGAGCTGGCCGTTGCAGAGCGCCCAACCCTTGGGCGCAAAACCGAACGACATGATGCGGATTTCGGAGAGGAAAGGCTCGGCCATCGGTTCGTCCCTTTCGTGCTTGGGTGTCGTCCGCCCTGTCGCTCAGGTGCGGGGCGGGTAGACGCCCTGCAGCGCGATGCAGAAATTCAGCGTCAGGTAGGGCATCATGTTGTTGTGCGGAAAGCTGTTGCCGGTTGGCCCGATCATAAGGGGGTTCATCTGCACCTGCGGCGTCGTGGCCGCGGTGTAATAGGCCAGGTTTCCCGACGCCGTTTGATTGGTGTAATGCCCCTCGCAGAGCATGTTGCCGTTGGGATCGTTCGAGGTGCCCTGGACGGTCGTGGCCATGACCGTATGGTTGTGCGACGGCATCTCGGTGCCGAGGATCGTCACGGTGGGCGTCCCGCCCGTTTCGCCGATGGAATAAGGCTCAGCCCGGCTCCCTGCCCATAGAACATCGGCGCCATGCCTTGCAGGTTGGGAAGCGCGAAATTCGATTTTCCATCGCCGCCATAGGTGGTGCCGAGCAGCGAGAACAGCGCCGTATTCTGCGAGATCGGCAGAATCTGACCATCGCAGAACGCCCAGCCCTTGGGCGCGAAGTTGAACGGAAAGATCCGGATCTCGGCGACGAACGGGTCCATATGGGTGCTCCGTGATGATGGGTCGCGGCTTGCTCGCGGCGATCAGGTCGGCGTCGGGAAGATGCCGAACAGCGAAATGATGAAGGAGATACAGAGATACGGCTGTATGTTCTCATGCGGCTGATTTCCGCCGCTCAGCTGCAGCATCGTACTCTTCAGCGCCGTCATTGCCCCGCCCGACGGCTGGTAAGCCTGCAAGCCGGTGACCGTGCTGCTCGCCGGGGCCGGCATAGTGTTCGTCGGCGCTAGGCCGGAGCTCGTGCCGGTCGCGAGCATCGCATGGATATGCTGCGGTTCTGTTGCGTCGTCAGCGTGACGGTCTCGACGCCGCCGGTCTCCGCGAGCGTCACGGTGGTGCCGGCGCCGGTCCCCATGTGCATGGGCACGCGGCTCTGCAGGTTGGGCAGCCCGAACGTGGCCTGCCCGTCGCCGCCGTAGGTGGTGCCGATCAGGTTGAAGAGCGTCTCGTATTCGGAGATCGGGAGCAGCTGTCCCGGCAGAACATCCATCCGGCAGGCGCGAAATTGCCGCCGAACATGCGAATTTCGCCCACGTAAGGCTGCGCCATGAATCGTCCCTCCCGCGCTCGATGTGCACCAGTCCCCGAAACATCCGATTTTCGAAACGGCTACGTGCAACCGGACGATGCCTTTTGATACTACACAAACCACGCTCGGAGACAATCCCGTAAGTTGTCGAATTAATGCGAGAAATCCTTGATTGAGACCGTAGATAAATGCGCGCGAACGTCGTGGAGTTGCGGCGGGCGCAGGCTTGTGCCCGTGCACATTCGGCGGGCATGGGCTGCCGCGGTTCGGATATAGTCAGCGGATGCGTAACCCTCGGCGCAAGATCGCTTTCGTGCTCGCCGCATCGGATCACGGCACCATGATCGTGAACCGGTTCGATTACCGGATGATCGACGAGAAACGCGGCTTCGGCGTCGGCTTCCAGATCCTCGAAGGCGCCGCCTTCGATCCGCAGGAGGTCGACATGGCGCTGTCGCTGCTCGACCTGCGCCGGCAGTATTTCGGCGACGGCGTCACCGCCCTCGACTGCGGCGCCGATATCGGCGTGCACACGATCGAGTGGGCGAAGCGGATGAGCGGCTGGGGCCAGGTCATCGCGATCGAGGCGCAGGAGCGGCTTTACTACGCGCTCGCCGGCAATATCGCGATCAACAACTGCTTCAATGCGCGGGCGATCCACGGCGCCGTGGCGGCGCAGAGCGGGTCGATGAAGATTCCCACGCCGGATTATCTGACCCGGGCAGCTTCGGCAGCCTGGAGCTGCGCCGGCGCGAGGGCACCGAGTTCATCGGCCAGCCGATCGATTACGCGGACGACAAGGCGGTAACGATCCGGAGCGTCACCATCGACCAGCTCGCCCTGCCGCGCATCGACCTGATCAAGCTCGACGTTGAAGGCATGGAGCCGGAGGCGATCGCGGGTGCGAAAGCGTCGATCGAGCGGACGCGTCCGATCCTCATCGTCGAATCGGTCAAGAGCGACAAGGCGGCGCTGCGAGCGGCGATCGAGCAGCTCGGCTACCGGCTGTTCGAGGCGGGGATGAATTTGCTGGCGATTCATGAGTCCGACAAGACGGCGGCGCACGTGAAGCCACAGTGACGGGAATGCGGCGCGCAAGACCGGACGCCCAGAACGTGATGCAAGCCGCATGAACGACACGACCACGATGCCTTCGCCCGCCGGCGACCTGACCATGCGGCCCGAGCGCGAGGACGACGAGGCGTTCCGCTTCGAGCTGTTCTGCGCCTCGCGCCAGCCCGAATTCGCGCAGCTGCTCGCGCCCGACGTTCTCGCGACCATCATGCGCCAGCAGTTTCACGCCCGGACGGTCAGCTACCGCGCGCGCTTCCCGCGCGCCCGCGGCGACATCATCGAGCTCGGCGGCAAACCGGTCGGCCGCATCATGGTCGACCGCGCCGAGAAGGTGTTGCACATCGTCGATCAGGTGATCACGCCCGAGCTGCGCAATCGCGGCATCGGCACCACGGTCATGCGGGCGCTGATGGACGAGGCGCGGCGGACGAACCGCGTCGTCCGGCTCGGCGTCGCGGCCGCGAACGGGCAGGCCCTGCGCCTCTACCGGCGGCTGGGCTTCGCGCCGATCGAGACGAAGGAGCACTATCAGTGGCTCGAATGGCGGCCGGCGGCGAACGAGAGCTGATGCGCTGCCTTCGTCTACTCGTGCTCAGGTTTGCGACGGGAAGATACCCTGCAGCGCGATGCAGAAGTTGAGCCCGAGATAAGGCTGCCGGTTCTCGTGCGGCTGGTTGCCGCCAGTGTTGTTGATTGTATTGGGGGCGAAGGCCTGCGCTGGATTGCCAGTGCCATAGAGGGCCACATCGGTCAGATTGCCGGAGACGTTCGCATTCGCCTGGGCGAGATATTTGGTGGCGGCGGGTATATGCCCGGCATTGCCCGCGCCCGGCGCCCCCTGGATGGCATTGACGACGTGATTGTGCTGCGACAGTTCGCTGATGTTCAGCGTGTGCGCGTTTTCGCCGGCTCTCTCGCCGAGACTGTGTGTGTTGCTCTGGTTGATCGCAATGCGCGCCCGCAAATCCGGCAAGCCGAAATTGACGCGCCCGTCGCCGCCATAGGTCGTGCCCAGCAGCGAGAACAGCGCCTGATTCTGATTGATCGGCAGGAGCTGGCCATCACACGTCGCCCACCCCTTGGGGGCGAAATTAAACGACATGATGCGGATTTCGGCTAGGAAAGGCTCGGCCATGGGTTCGTCCCTGCTGTTTGGTGCGCTGCTGCCCGGTCGTCAGCCGCGCGGCGGAAAGACGCCCTGCAGCGCGATGCAGAAATTGAACGTCAGGTAGGGCATCATGTTGTTGTGCGGAAACTCCTGGCCCGCGACCCCTGTCGCGAGGGGGCCCATCTGCACCTGGGGCGACGTTGCCGCGGTGTAGTAGTTCAGGGGGCCCGTGCTTGTCTGGTTGGAGTATTGACCTTCGCCGAGCAGGTTGGGGCTGGGCTGGTCCGTGCTACCCTTTGAGGTGGTGGCGTTGACCGTATGAGCATGCAACGGCATCTCGGTTTGGAGCAACGTCACCGTCTCCGTCCCTCCGGTTTCCCCGAGGAAGTAAAGATTCCCCCGGGCCCCTGCCCGGGGTGCATCGGCGTCATGCCTTGCAGGTTCGGCAGGGCGAACGTCGATTTCCCGTCGCCGCCATAGGTGGTGCCGAGCAGCGAAAACAGCGCGGTATTCTGCGAGATCGGCAGCAATTGACCGGCGCAGAAGGCCCATCCCTTCGGTGGAAAATTGAACGGAAAGATGCGGATCTCGGCGACGAACGGGTCCATTCAGGTACTCCGTGATATGGGCCGCGGCTTGCGCGGGGCGATCAGGTCGGCGACGGGAAGATGCCGAAGAACGAAATGATGAAGTTCACGCAGAGATACGGCTGAAGATTTTCGTGCGGCTGACCTCCGCCGGTCGCCTGCAGCATCGCGGGGTTCAAATTCACGACGGCTCCGCCCGTGGGCGCGTAAGGCTCCAGGCCGGTGATCGAGCTGGTCGGAGGCGCCAGCATGGCATTCTGGGGCGACAGCACGGAGCCCGCCGCGGCCGCATTCAGCGAATGGCTGTGCGATGGAATCTGTTGAGTCGTCAGCGTGACGCTCTCGACGCCGGCGGATTCGCCGATGACCACGGTTGCTCCGTCGGAACCGGTGCCCATGTGCCGCGGTGCGCGGCCCTGCAGGTTGGGCAGCGCGAACGTGTTCTGTCCGTCGCCGCCGTAGGTGGTGCCGATCAGCTGGAAGAGGGTTTCGTTCTCCGAGATGGGGAGCAGCTGTCCCTCGCAGAACATCCACCCGGCAGGCGCAAAGTTTCCGCCGAACATGCGAATCTCGCCTACATACGGCTGCGCCATGGATCATCCCTCCAGTATTCGAGCCGTCGGCTTGCGCGGTAACGTGCGAAGCGCGCTAGTGGTTGTACGTCGCGTTGACGATGATCTGCTCGCATTTCGGGGGCGGCGGTGCGTTCGCGCTGGCGCAATAGCGGTCCTTGCCGATAGCCACGCCCGGGATGTCAACCTTCATGCCGGACTTGAGCTGGACGATGCGCGTGGCGCGCGGCCCGAGAAACAGCTTGAAGAAGCATGTCACGCCCGGTCGAGCATCGCATCCGAACGGTGCCTTTGCGGGTGTGGCGGGGGCAGCCAACCCGGCGTCCGCCGCGAGCAGCACCACCGCCGCCGCAATCGCAGTGATGTAAGCCCGCGCCATCGCGATGTTCCTTCGCCTCAACACGCGCCGACCGCAGCCTGCCCAAGCCCCGCGACGACGAGGTTTCGCCATGCCTGGCCGCCGCAGGTATCCGTGCCGGGAATCCAGTTGCTGCCGCCGAACCACTGACCGTTGAGATTATGGCTGGTCCAATCGATACCGACGCCCTTGCCGTCGCCGAGCTTGTCGACGTTCGAGCACCAGTCACGCGGCACATCGGATGGGGCATACGGAACGTCGACCTGGAAGCCGATGAACAAGGCCCACGGAACCTTCAGCACGAAACGGAGGAAATATTCGTCGAGCGGAAGGGTTGCGTCGGGTATCGGCGCTGTATTGACGAACTGGGTCGCGTTGACCGGCATGACGGCCGGCAGGTTCCTGCCCTGCCCTTTGGGCTTGAGCCATGGGAACAGAAAGAGGTTGCCGGCCGGATACGAACCCTGGCTGCCGCGCACGAAGCTCATGCTGACCACGCCGGCCAGACCGACAGCATCGGAGTTGCGCCGAAAAGTCCGGAAATTGCGCTTCGATGCGCAATCGACGCTGAGCCATGTCGGCTGGAAGCCGGGCAGTGGCCCGGTGACGCATCGCGTCGCGGCCGCCGCATGCAGTACCGATGGCATTGCTGTCGCGCAGAGCCCTGCTACCGAGGCACCCACGAAGGTACGCCGACTATACTCAGCCATCGCCCGCCACCCATGCCCGATAAACAATCGTGCGGAATTCATAATGCACGAACATGACGAGGGATCAAAGCCACTTGGCCACGATTCGGTCGATCTCCGGCGACTGCAACCGCCAGCGCATGCCGGCAGATTTCGCATATTGAAGTTGATACCGAGGATGGTCATCGGGTGGCCGAAACGGCTACGTGCCAACAATAACTTCGAGGCGTATTCCGGTTTCACACAAACGGAAATACGCTCAAGGGTCCAAGGCTCGATAGATTGACGCTGATGGAACAGGGGCAGCTGACGCAGAAACGGCCGGACGGTGGACCTGCCGCGCTCAAGCGGCTGTTCGACCGCGCCAACGCGGAGCAATCCGAGGGCCGGCTTGCCGACGCCGAGGCGACCTGCCGCGAGATCCTGGCGCAGGACGAGACGCACGTGGGCGCCTGGCATCTGCTCGCGATCATCGCGTTGCGCTCGGGCGACGCCGAGACGGCGGCCCGGCACGTCGAGCGCGCGATCGCGCTCGCACCGGCCCGCGCCGATTGCCGGCACACCCACGGCTTCGTGCTCAAGGTGCTGCGCCGCAACGCCGAGGCCGAAGCCGCGTTCCGCCAGGCGATCGCCCTCGATCCGACTTTCGTCGAGACGCACTACCAGCTCGCCAATCTGCTGCGCGAGACGCAGCGGCCGGCCGAGGCCGAGCCGAGCTACCGCGCCGTGCTCGCGCTGCGGGCCGACCACCACCAGGCGCACAATAATCTTGGCGCCGCGCTCGGCGACCTCGGCCGCTTCGAGGAGGCGGTCGAGCATTTCCGCCGCGCCACCGCGATCAAGCCGGACTACGCCGAGGCCCATGCCAACCTCGGCCACGCGCTGCGCGCCGTCGGGCGCGCCGAGGAAGCGCAAGCCGCCTGCAGGCGCGCGATCGCGCTGGCGCCGGGCTTTGCCACCGGCCATCTCAATCTCGGGCTGGCGTTGCAGGATCTCGGGCGGCTCGACGAGGCGCTCGGCGAGTTCCGTGCGGCCGAAATCGCGCAGCCCGACTATGCGAAGGCGATCGCCAGCGAGGCGATCGTGCACCTCCAGCGCGGCGACTTCGCGGCCGGCTGGGAAAAGTACGAGGCGCGCTGGCGCATCGGCGACCTGCCGCCGCGCAATTTTGCCGAGCCGCAGTGGCGCGGCTTGCCGCTCGGCGGCAAGACGATCCTGCTGCATGCCGAGCAGGGGTTCGGCGACGCCATCCAGTTCCTGCGCTACGTGCCGCTGGTCGCGGCGCGCGCCGGCAAGGTGGTGGTCGAGGTGCGCAAAGCCCTGATCCCGCTGGTGGCCCGCATGCCCGGGATCGAGGTGGTCGCACGCGGCGAGCGGCTGCCCGCCTTCGACCTCCAGTGCCCGTTGCTGTCGCTGCCGCTCGCCTTCGCGACCACGCTCGAGACGATCCCGTCGGCGACGCCCTACCTTTCGCCTGCGCCCGAGACCGCGGCGCGCTGGCGCACGCGCCTCGACATCGGACGCGAGCTCAAGGTCGGCCTCGTCTGGGCCGGCGCCGCCATCCACCGCAACGATCGCAACCGCTCGATCCCGCTCGACCGGCTGGGCGCCCTGCTCGCGGTCGCGGGCGTGCGCTGGTTCTCGTTGCAGGTCGGGCCGCGCGCCGCCGATCTCGCGGCCCGCAAGGGGACGCCGATCGCCGACCTCGCGCCGGAGCTCGCCGACTTCGGCGAGACCGCAGGCGTGATCGCGGCGCTGGATCTCATCATCACCGCCGACACCGCGGTCGCGCATCTTGCCGGCGCGCTCGGCAAGCCGGTGTGGGTGATGCTGCCGTTCGCGGCCGACTGGCGCTGGATGGTCGGCCGCGACAACTCGCCCTGGTACCCGTCGATGTGGCTGTTTCGCCAGGCGCAGCCGGGCGACTGGGCGGACGTCGCGACGCGCGTGCGCGACGCGCTCGCACAGCGCGCGGCCGTGCCGGGGCCCGCGCGGCGCGAGCCGCCCAGCCGCGGCGAGCTTTCGGCGCTGATCCGGGCCGGCAACGAGCACCATCAGGCGAAGCGCCACGCCGAATGCGAGGCGGTGCTGCGGCGCGTGCTCGACATCGATCCGAACAACTCGAGCGCGCTGCACGTGCTCGCGCTCACCCGCTTCGCGCTCGACGACCAGGGCGGCGCGATCGAGCTCGTGCACCGGGCGATCGCGCTCGAGCCCGCCTCGGCCAGCTACCGCAGCGACCTCGGCATCATGCTGCACGGCGCCGGCCGCTTCAAGGAGGCGATCGCGGCGAGCCGCAAGGCGCTCGAGCTGCGGCCGGACGATCCGATCACGCTCAACAGCCTGGGCGCCAGCCTCTCGTCGCTCGACCGCGTCGAGGAGGCGATGGCGGCCTACCGGCGCGCGCTCGCGCTCAAGCCGAATTATCACGAATGCTGGGGCAATCTCGGCCACGCGCAACAGACGCTGATGCGGCTCGACGAGGCGGCCGACAGCTATCGGCGCGCGCTCGGCATCAAATACGACTATCCGCAGGCGCAAGTCGCGGCCGGCATGCTGGCGCTGCTGCGCGGCGATTTCGCCAACGGATTCACCCAATTCGAATGGCGCTGGCGGCTCAAGACGATGACGCCGCGCGACTTCAAGCAGCCGGCCTGGCAGGGCGAGCCGCTCGCCGGCAAGACGATCCTGCTGCACGCCGAGCAGGGCGCGGGCGACAACATCCAGTGCCTGCGCTTCGTGCCGCAGGTCGCGGCGCTGGGCGGACGCCTCCTGCTCGAGCTGCCGCCCAACCTGATGCGGCTCGCCACCAGCATGGACGGCGGCGGCGACATCATCCCGCAAGGCCGGACGCTGCCGCATTTCGACGTGCACTGCGCCTTCATGAGCCTGCCGCGCGTGCTCGCCACCACGCTCGATACGCTGCCCGCGAAGATCCCCTACCTGCGCGCCGATGCGGCCGCGCTCGAGCGCTGGGCGGCGCGGCTCGCCGGCGCCGGCAGCGGCCGCAAGGTCGGTATTGCGTGGGCGGGCAATCCGGCGCATGCGGGCGACCGCCGCCGCTCGATCGCGGTGGAGCGGCTGGCGCCGTTGCTCGAGGTGCCGGGCACGCGTTTCTATTCGCTGCAGGTCGGGGAGCGCGCGGCCGGCCTGGCGCGGTTGCCAGGCGACAAGGTCATCGACCTCGCGCCGGATCTCAAAAGCTTCGCCGATACGGCGGCGGCGCTGATGCATCTCGACCTGCTCATCGCGGTCGATACCTCGGTGGTGCATCTCGCCGGCGCGCTCGGGCGGCCGTGCTGGATGATGCTGCCGTTCTCGCCCGACTGGCGTTGGCTTACCGAGCGCGAGGACAGCCCGTGGTATCCGACGCTGCGGCTGTTTCGCCAGCGCGCGCTCGGCGACTGGGACGAGGTTATCGCCCGGATCCGTCAGGCTTTGGCGGAGCGCGCCGCGCCGCAACCGGCGTCCAGGCCGACGATCGACGCAGACACCCTGCATGCAGAGGCGATGCGGCTGCGCGCCGGCGGGCATCGTGACGAGGCCGAAGCGATCGCCCGGCGCATCCTTGCGGCCGCGCCGGATCACGCGGATTCGCTGCGCCTGCTCGGCGTCCTGCGCGACGAGGCGGGCGATCATGCGGCGGCTGCCGACCTGTTCGCCCGCGTGGTCGAGCTGGCGCCGGACGAAGCGGAGGCGCACTACAATCTGGCAACCTGCCTGCTCGCCCTGGAGCGTCACGCGGATGCGGCCACGCATTTCAACCGCGCCGTCACGCTCGTGCCCAATCACGCCAAGGCCTACAGCAACCTGTCGGGCGCGCTGCGCGGCCTAGGTCGGCTGGCCGAGGCAGAGGAAGCCTGCCGCAAGGCGACGGCGCTCGCGCCCGACCTGCCGACCGCCTGGAACAATCTCGGCACCGTGCTGGCGGAGCGGGGCCGCATCGGCGAGGCGGCGGGCTGCTTCCGCCGCGCCATCGCGGTCAAACCGGACTTTGCCGAGGGCTTCTTCAATCTCGGCAAGGCGCTGCAGGGCGAGGGGCGGCACCACGACGCGGCCGCCCAGTTCCGCCGCGCGATCGAGCTCAAGCCGGACTATGTCGACGCGAACCTTGCGGAGGCCTTCCATCTCCTGGTGATCGGCGACTACGCGGCGGGCTTCCCCAAGCTGGAATGGCGCTGGCGTCTCAAGGACCGCCGGCCGCGCGACTTCACGCAGCCGGTCTGGCGCGGCGCGGCGCTCGACGGCAAGACCATCCTGCTGCATGCCGAGCAAGGCTTTGGCGACTGCCTGATGCTGCTGCGCTACGCGCCGCTGGTGGCGGCGCGCGGCGGCCGCGTCGTGCTCGAGGTGCCGCGCCGGCTCGAACGCCTCGCCGCGCGGCTCGCGGGCGGGCCCTACGCAACCGTGGTCGTCGGCCAGCCGCTGCCGGCCTTCGATACGCACTGCCCGCTGATGAGTCTGCCCCTCGCGCTCGGTACGACGCTCGACACCATTCCGGCGGCGATCCCCTATGTCACGGCCGCGCCGGACGACGTGGCGCGCTGGCGCGCACGCTTCGCGGCGAGCCCCGGCATGAAGGTCGGCCTCGTCTGGGCCGGCAACCCGGCGCACAAGAACGATCGCATGCGCTCGATCGCGCTGACGCGCCTCGCGCCGCTGCTCGACCTCGCCGGCGTGCAGTGGTTCTCGCTGCAAGTGGGCGATCGCGCCGCCGATCTTGCCGGCCTGGCGCAAGGTGGCGTGACCGACCTCGCGCCCGACCTCAACGATTTTGCCGAGACCGCCGCCGCGATCACGGCGCTAGACCTGGTGATCGGCGTCGACACCGGCGTGATCCATCTCGCCGGCGCGCTCGGCAAGCCGGTGTGGATCATGCTGGCGTTCGATCCCGACTGGCGCTGGCTGCTCGAGCGCGGCGACAGCCCCTGGTACCCGAGCGCGCGGCTGGTCCGACAGGAGGCGCCGGGTGACTGGGACGGCGTGATCGCGCGCGTGCGCGCGGCGCTCGCCAACGTCGTCGAGCGCGCCCGGCGCGGCGGCGTGCCGCCCGGTGCACCGCCGCCCTCGATGCTCGACCGCCGCTACTTCGCGGCGGTGGAGCTGCTCGAAGCAAACCGCGACGCGGATGCCGAAGCCGCCCTGCGCGCGATCCTCACCGAGGACGCCGGGCACGTGCTGACGCTGCGCCGCCTCGCCTTCATCTGCCACCGCCGCGGCGACGATGCCGAAGCGCGCGCCCTGCTCGCACGCTCGCTCGAACGCGAGCCCCACAACGCAGATGCGCATCTCAACCTCGGCGTGGCGTTGGCGGCGCTCGGCCGTGACGCGGAGGCGGAGGCGAGCTATCGCCACGGACTCGCCCTCAAGCCGGCCTCGTTCGACGGCCACAACAATCTCGGCGTCCTGCTCGAGCGGGTGGGTCGCTACGCCGAGGCGGAAGCGATCTACCGACGGGCGAGCGAGCTTGCGCCGGAGATTGCGCATCCGCTCAACAATCTGGCGGTGCTGCTCAAGGAATCGGGGCGCCTCGACGAGGCGATCGCGGTCCAGCGCCGCGCGATCGCGCTCGATCCCGCCCTTCCGACGGCGCACAGCAACCTGCTCTACAAGCTCGTCTACGACGAGCGACTCTCGCCCGAGGCGCTGTTCGCCGAGCACGTCGCCTGGGGCCGTGCGCAGGCGACGCGCTTTGCCACCGCGGGCTCCCGCTTCGCCAATTCGCCCGATCCCGGCCGTCGGCTGCGCGTCGGATATGTGTCGGCCGACTTCCGCCACCACTCGGTCGCTTTCTTTGCCGAAGCGCTGCTCGCCGCGCACGACAAGGCGGCGGTCGAGGTCGTTCTATTTGCCAATGACCCGCGCGTCGACGTGGTGACGCAGCGGCTCAAGGCATGCGCCGACCGCTTCGTTTCGATCTACGCCCTGCCCGACGACCTCGCGGCGGCGCGCATCCGCGAGCTCGGCATCGACATCCTGGTCGATCTCGCCGGCCACACCTCGGGAAACCGCATGATGCTGTTCGCGCGCAAGCCGGCGCCCGTGCAGGTCACTTGGCTCGGCTATCCGGCGACTACTGGCCTGCCGACCATCGATGCCCGCATCACCGACGCGGTGGCGGATCCGCCCGGCGAGGCCGACCGGCTGCATAGCGAACGGCTGATCCGGCTCGATACCGGCTTCCTGTGCTATCGGCCGTTCGACGCGGCGGGTCCGGTCGCGCCGCTGCCGGCGCGGCGGGCCGGGCACATCACCTTCGGCTCGTTCAACAATTTCGCCAAGCTCTCGCCCGGCACGATCGCGCTGTGGACGCGCCTGCTGCGCGAGGTGCTGGACGCGCGGCTGCTGCTCAAGGCCTCGCAATTCAAGGACGCCGACACGCGCGAGCGCTGCCACGCCGCCTTCGTGGCGGCAGGCATCGCGGCCGAGCGCATCGAGATCGTTCCGCCGCTCGCCGACCCGGCCGAGCATCTCGCGCTTTATGGGCGCGTCGACATCGGGCTCGACCCGATCCTCTACAACGGCACGACCACGACCTGCGAGGCACTGTGGATGGGCGTGCCGGTGGTGACGCTGCGCGGCGACCGCCACGTCGCGCGCGTCGGCGCAAGCATCCTGACGGCGACCGGCCTGCCCGAGCTGGTCGCCGCGAGCACGGACGACTATGTGGCGATCGCGGCGCGGCTCGCGCGCGATCTCGATCGGCTCGACGCGCTGCGATCCGGGCTGCGCGAGCGCCTGCGCGCCTCGCCGCTGTGCGATGCGCCGCACTTCGCCCGCGCGATGGAGGGAGCCTACCGCGCACTGTGGCGGCAATGGTGCGCGACGAACGCCGCGGCCACGCCGCCGCGCGGCCCGGCCCGGCCCGACGCGCCGGAGGAGATCGTCGCAGCCGAGATCACCGCAGGACGATTGCTCGCCGAAAAGAAGTTCACCGAAGCCGAGGCGGTGTTGCGCGATCTCACGGCGCGCGTGCCGCAACGGGCAATGCCCTGGTTCCTGCTCGGCCGCGTGCGCCACGCGCTGGGCGACACTGACGCCGCGATCGACTTCCTGCGCAAAGCGGCGACGCTCGATCCCACCATGATGCCGGCACACAACGATCTCGGCATCCTGCTGCAGGGCCGCGGCGAGCTCGATGCGGCCGAGGCCTGCTACCGGCGCGCGCTCGAGATCGCGCCGCGCTTCGCCGAGGCGATGAGCAATCTCGGCGCCGTGCTTGCCGAGCGCGGCCGGCTCGAGCAGGCGACCGCCTGGTACAGCCGGGCGATCGCGGAATGCGACGACCTGCCCGACGCGCACAACAATCTCGGTGCTGCGCTGGTCAAGCTCGACCGCGCCGACGAAGCCGAAGGGCTGCATCGCCGCGCGATCGCGCTGCGGCCGGACTTCGCCGACGCGCACTACAATCTCGGCGTCGCGCTGCACGACCAGGGCCGTTTCGACGAAGCGCTGGCGAGCTACGAGGACGCGCTGCGGCTCAACCCCGACAATGTCGACGCCCACTGGAACCGCGCCTTCGTGCTGCTGCTCAAGGGCGACTTCGCGGCGGGATGGCGCGAGCACGAGTGGCGCTGGAAGCGCAAGTTGCAGCCGCCGCGCAGCTTTGCGCAGCCGCTGTGGCGCGGCGAGGATATCGCCACGCGCACCATCCTGCTGCACGACGAGCAAGGCATCGGCGACACGCTGCAGTTCGTGCGCTACGCGCCGCTCGTCGCGGCGCGCGGCGCACGCGTGCTCGTGCAGGTGCAGCGCCCGCTGCTGCGCCTCGTGACGGGCTCGCTCGGCGCCGGCATCGAGGTGTTCGCGGACGGCAACGTCATCCCGCCGTTCGACCTGCACAGTCCGCTGCTGTCACTTCCGCTCGCCTGCGCGACCACGCTCGATGCGCTGCCGCGCGCGACGCCCTACCTCAAGGTCGATCCGGCGGCCGCCGTGCGCTGGCGCAACCGCATCGGCACCGCGAGCGGGCTGAAGGTCGGCCTGGTGTGGGCCGGCAACCCGCAGCACAAGAACGATCGCAACCGCTCGATCGCGTTCGAGGGCCTGGCGCCGCTGCTCGATGTTTCCGGCGTGCGCTGGTTCGCGCTGCAGGTCGGCGAGCGGGCCGCCGACCTCGCGCGCGCCCCCGCCGGCCGGATCGCCAACCTCGCCGACCGGTTCGTCGATTTCGCGGCGAGCGCCGCCGCGATCGACGCGCTCGACCTCGTCATCACGGTCGACACCGCGACGGCGCATCTCGCCGGCGCGCTCGGCAAGCCGGTCTGGGTGCTGCTGCCGTTCGTGCCCGACTGGCGCTGGATGCTCGCGCGCGACGACAGTCCCTGGTATCCGACCGCCCGGTTGTTTCGCCAGCCGGCGCGCGGCGACTGGGCGAGCGTCGTGCAGGCGGTACGCGCCGCGCTCGACGCGGTGGTGCGCCAGAAGCCGGCGAGCTGATCAGCGCCGCTTCGCCCGCCACATCGCCAGGACCGCGTCGAGCTCCTGCGTGCTCGGCGCGTGCGTCGCGGGAGGCGGCGTATCGTCCGGCCTCGCGCGCAAATCCGCCTGCAGGCGGCGCAACAGCTCGCGCACATTCTCCTCGAGCTCGCGCGCCGTCTCGCGGCTCGGCGTCGGCTCGGCGAGGCGCGGCTCATCCGGCCACCGCGCGCTCATATCCTCGCGCGGCAGACGCGGGGTCCGAATCCGGCGCTCGCCTTCGCCGCGACCCGGCATGGCCGGAACGATGCCGGGCGCATCCTCCATCGGAATGATCGAGGTCCGAAGATCACGCAGCGGAACAGCCGCCGGCCGGCGCAGAAGCTTCGGGACAACCCGCATGGCGAGCAAGCCGAGCACGATGATCACGAGCGCGAACGCAGCACCAAGCAGCGCCGGGACATGATTGGTCGGCTCGGCGGCCTCGGCCGCCCGCTCGATCTTCTCGGCTGGACGTTCGACCTTCAGCGTCCGCACCGGGATGTGGGGCGGCGCCGTAAGCGCGGTCGGCTGCGGCTCGGCGATCTTCGGCTCGCTCGGCGGCGTTGCGGGCTGCACTGCCGGCGGTGCGGCGACCGCCGGCCACGTCGTGGCGGCAGGCGCCGAGATGGGCGGAACGACGCTCTGACCATCGTCGGCATCGGCCGCCGGCGCGACCGTGGATGTGTCGGAGGCAGGCGGGCTTGCGGCCTGACTTGCAGGTCGACTTGCAGGCGCAGCCGGTTGCGCGGGCGCCGCCACGGCGGCGGCCGGCTGCGCCAGCGCCGGTGCGCTCTTCGCGGCGTCGATCGAGCGCTGATACCAGCAGTGGCGGCCGCTTGGATGCGCGATGCGGTAGTACCAGTGGCTGCCTTTCGCGGCGGGCCCGTTCGGCTTGGCAAGGCAGTCGGGCGCCGCCGACGTTTCGGCATGCGTCGAGACCGTCGCAAGCGTTACGACAAGAGACGCGAGCAGCACCGGCGCGATACGCGTGACAAGATGCGCCATGTATCCCTCCCCTCGGCGATACTTTGACCAGAGCTACACCAAGTCTCGCGGCCGAATGGGGCCGCAGTACGTTGCAATTTCGGCATCGACCGCGATGCGTCGGCGGCGCCGCGCGTCAAGGTTCCCGGCGCCGCACGCGCTCACAGTGATGACAAGAACGCACCCGAGCCGGGCCACATTTCCGACCACGTCGAACCATTCTGATACGCGCGAGGGGTGAAGCGTGGGAGAATGGCAATGCGCGTTGCGTCAGTTGCGTTTGCGTGCCTGTGCGTGCTTATCAGCGTGCCGATGCGATCGGCGCAAGCACGCATCCGGTTGAACAACTCGGAAATGCTGGCGGGACTGCTGGTGGTGACCGGACACACGCAGCGTCCCTATGAGACGATCACGCTCGACGGCAAGTTCACGACGACGAGCAACCGCTATCGGCGTTTCTATTTTCGCGTGCCCTACTATCCGCCGACCTGCGTGGTCACGCTGAAGGCCGGCGAGGACGAGCGCACCGCCGCCGTCGCGGTGTGTGCCGCCGCGGGCAGTCCCGGACCGCAAGGCATTGCGGGCGCGCCCGGCGCAACCGGCCCGCAGGGACCGGCTGGGCCGCAAGGGCCAGCGGGCTCGCAAGGCGCGGCCGGTCCGCAAGGCGCGCCGGGGCCGCAAGGTCCGCAAGGACCAGCCGGGCCGCAAGGACCCGCAGGACTTCCGGGAGCCACTGGAGTTGCGGGAGTCGCGGGACCGGCAGGTCCGCAAGGGCCACAGGGACCTGCCGGCGTCGCAGGTCCGGTCGGCCCCGCCGGGCCGGCAGGACCTCAAGGCGAAAAGGGCCCCGCGGGCGAGCGCGGCGCGCAAGGCGTGGCCGGCGCCAAAGGCGAGCCGGGTGCGCCCGGCCTGCAGATCCGTCAGGTGCGGCAGGACTGCGCCGACGGCACCGACTGCACCGTGACGTGCAACGACGGCGAGATCGCGCTCAACGCGGTATGTCGCGGCGGGCCGGCGAGCCTGCGCTCGCCGGCGCTCGTCTCGTGCGGCTCGTCCAACGCGGCGCCGATGATCGCGTACTGCGCGCACTGAACGGAAAAATTCCCGGCGCGGCGTTCCGTCAGGGCTTCGTGCCGGACGTCGCCACGAGCGCGCCGCGCACCAGCTTCGCATAGAAGCGCTCGGCGAGGCTTGCCGGCTTTGCCAGGCGCAACCGCGCGAGGCATTCGGGATCGGTCGGCGGTGCGAAAACGCCGCGCATGAAAAGACGCGCGAGGTCCGCAGGCGATGCGGACTTCAAGAGTTGCAGCGCCGGCAGGAGGCGCTGCTCGGCCGCGGTGAAATCGGTGCCGAACGGGAAAGCGGGCAGAAGCTCGGCGGCCGGCGCGAACGCCCGCGCGATCCGCTCGGGCGTGTTGTCGCGCGCCGTTGTCGGCAGCGCGAAGGTCTTCTCGATCTTGCCAGCATCCTTGGCCTCACGCAGAAGCCCCTCCTGGAAGCGCGAGTCCGTGATTGCGAGCATGCGCGCAATCACCTCGCGGTCCGGCTTGCCGCGGATGTCGGCGACGCCGTATTCGGTGACGATGATATCGCGCAGATGGCGCGGAATGGTGATGTGGCCGTAGCGCCAGCGGATGTTCGACTTGGTCTTGCCGCGCGCCGCGCGCGAAGCGCGCAGCAGGATGACCGACCGGGCGCCGTCGAGCGCAAAGCCCTGCGCGACGAAATTGTACTGGCCGCCGACGCCGCTCACCATGCGGCCGTCCTCCAGGCCGTCGGAGATCACGTCGCCGAGCAGCGTCGCCATCAGGGCGTCGTTGATGAAGCGGGCGCCGACGCGGGCGCGCCGCTTGGCCTCCTCGCCGCCGTAGAGCTCGTTGACGTAGCCGATCCGCCGCATGCGGAATTTCGCGAGCGCCTCGCGCGGCATCTCGCGCAGCGCCTGGTAGAACCCGCGCGAGCCGAGAAAGAAGCCGGCGTCGAGCACGCCGCCGTCGACCTCGCGCTTGAGCACGCCGGCGCGGAAGAGGTCGAGGAAACCCTCGACGAACATTTCCGAGCAGCCATAGAGCCCGTCCGCGAACGGCGCCGCATGGATCGTCGCGTCATCGGCCGCCTCGGGCCGCAGCCGCGTCAGCAGCGATCGGAAATCCCGCGGCTGGCGATGACGCAGCACGAGCGCGTGCGCGACCGCATCGCCGAGCGAGCCGATGCCGATCTGCAGCGTGCCACCGTCGGGCACGAGGCTCGCGGCATGCAGGCCGGCCGCATGATCGGCGGGCGCGATCGGCTCGCGCGGCGGGCCGAACAGCGGGAAGTCGACCGCGGGCCCGTCGAGCAGGAGATCGAACTCGTTTTCGGTAATGGCAGCCTCGCCGCCCATGAAGGGCAGCTCGGAATTGACCTCGCCGGCGAAAAGAAAGTTTACCCGGCCGGCGCGACGCAAGTCGAGAAGATCAACGGTGAGATCGGGATTGCAGCTCAGGCTGTAGGGGTGCGTCGCCTCGCCGGCGCGATGCGCCACGAGCTGGCCGATGACATTGACGCCGCGGTCGAGCACGCAATACAGCGCGTGGGTGTAGTTCGCCGAGATATAGTTCTGCTGCGCGTAGGGCGAGGCGAGCCACTGGCCGGCCAGCAGGAAGAACTCGTTGACCTCGACATTCGGCGGCAGCGTGCCGGCATGAATCGCGGTCGCGTAGTCGAGCGCCGGGTATCCGGCGAACACGCGCTGCGCCAACGGCTCGATGAAGCGCCGCTCGAGCTCCTGCCGGGCGCGCGGGACCTCGAGGGTCAGGGCCGTGAATATCGTGAGCCGCAGCGAGCGGTCGGCGACCGCCTTGGCGTAGAGCGCGTTGGCGATGCGGTTGGCCTTGCCGAGGCCGAGCGGCAAGGCGAGCACGATCCGCTTGCCGACCCGCTCGACGATCGCGTCGGCGAGGCGGCCAGCATTGTCGAAGGTCGCGGGGCATTCGCCCGCAAGAATTCATGTGAGATGGTCCCATCCCGGATCGGGCTGGAAGCGCGCGCCGTATTTAGCGGCGAGCTGCGTGAGCGCATCGCGCACGGCGGCCGCGCCGCGCGTGCGCGCATAGTGCAGCGGTCCGCCGCGGAACGGCGCGAAGCCGGTGGCGAAGATCATCGCGCCGTCGACCACCTCCTCGTCGGTGACGACGCCTTCGCGCAGGCAGGCGACGCAAACGTCGAGCATCGGCAGCATCAAGCGATCCTGGGCGTCAGGCGGAACCGTCGCGGCCGGATCGTAGTGCTTGACGGCGTGGCCGTCCTTCCAATCGTAGAGACCCTTGCCGGTCTTCTTGCCGAGCTCGCCCTTGGCGACCTTGTCCTTGAGCCACTGCGGCGCATCGGGCATATCGTGCTTGAGGCCCGCACGCAGCATCTCGGCGACGTGCAGGCAGATGTCGAGACCGACCTGGTCGGCGAGCTCGATCGGGCCCATCGGCATGCCGAAGTCCTCGGCGACCTTGTCGATCGTCTCCTTCTTCACGCCGGCATCGAGCATCACGAGCGCCTCAAGCAGGTACGGCGTGAGCGCGCGATTGACCAAAAAGCCCGGCGCGCTCTTCACCGGCGCGGGCAGGCGGTCGATGCGGCCGAGGAACGCGCGCGCATCGGCGAGCACATCCGCGGCGACCTTGTCGTGACTTACCACCTCGACGAGCTGCATGCGCGACACCGGATTGAAGAAATGGATGCCGACCAGGCGTTCCGGCCGCGCCAGGCCCTCGCGCAGCTGCTCGAGCGGGATGCTCGACGTGTTGGTGGCGAGGATGGCGGTCGGCTTCATCCTCGGCTCGATGCCCGCATAGACCTTGCGCTTGAGGTCGAGCGTCTCGGGCACCGCCTCGATGACGAGGTCGGCGGCGGCGACGCCGTCGCCGCGCAGGTCGGGGATGAGGCGATCGAGCGCATCGCGCACGGCGCGGCGGTTGTCGCGGCCGATCTTGCCGTAGAGCTCCGACGCGCGCTTGATCGCGCCGGCGAGCGGCTCCTGCTTCATGTCGGCGAGGCTCACCGTGAAACCGTGCCAGGCGCACCAGGCCGCGATGTCGCCGCCCATGGCGCCGGCGCCGATCACATGGATGCGGCGACCGTCCCACTTGCCGCCGGCAAGACCCTTGAGCTTGTTGCGCAGGAAGAACACGCGCACGAGATTCTGCGCGGTGTCGCTAACCAGCAGCTTGGCGAAGGAGGCGACCTCCGCCTTCTGCGCCAGGGCCGCATCCTCGCCGGCGTGCTGCTCCCACAGGTCGATCAGCGCCGCCGGCGCCGGATAGTTCGCGCGCGGCGCCTTCTTCTCGGCCTCGCGGCGCATGCGCCCGGCGAGCAGGCTGCGGGCGGGCGACGTGTTGAGGAGGCGGCCGAGCAATCCCTGGCGTGCGGTCTTCAGCTTGCCCGTGACCGCATCCTTGACGGCGGCGCGCACGTGACGCTCCTGCGTCACCGCATCGACGAGGCCGAGCGACTTCGCTCGTCGGGCGCGCTCGGTGCGGCCGGTGAGCATCATGGTCATCGCCTGCATCGGGTTGATCAGGCGCGGCGTGCGCACCGTGCCGCCGAGGCCGGGATGCAGGCCGAGCAGCACCTCGGGGAAGCCGAAGCTCGCGCCGTCGACCGCGATGCGATGATCGCAGGCGAGCACGACCTCGAGGCCGCCGCCGAGACAATAGCCGTGGATGACCGCGACGGTCGGCAGCGGCAGCGCATCGAGGCGGTCGAGCACCGCATGGCCGCGCGCGAGCCCGGCCTCGACCTTGGCGGCATCAGTGATGCCGCGGAAGCCGCCGATGTCGGCGCCGGCGATGAAGCCGCCGGGCTTGGCGGAGCGGATGACGAGGCCGGTGGGACGCAGCTGCGACACCATGGTGAGGACGGCATCGAGCTCGGTCAGCACGTCCTCGGAGAGCGTGTTGGCGCTCGCGTCCTTCTTGTCGAACAGGAGCCAGGCGACGCCGTCCTCGTCGTTGCGCATGCGCCAATGGGTCCACGGCCCGGGCTCCGCCGACGCCGTGGCGAATGGACCGAGCTCGAGATCGCGCTTGCCGATGACCTCGAGCGCGGGCCTGCCGGTGTGCGTTGTCATTGCGCAGCCCCTCAAACCGTCTCGATCAGCATGGCGCCGCCCTGCCCGCCGCCGATGCATTCGGTGGCGATGCCGCGCTTGAAGCCGAGCCGCTTCATGGCGTTGACGAGATGCAGCACGATGCGGTTGCCGCTCGCGCCGACCGGATGGCCGGCGCCGATGGCGCCACCGTCGACGTTGAGCCGGTCGCGCGCGATCGCGCCGGCGGCGCCATCGAGGCCGAGCACCTCGCGGCAGAACTCGGCGTCCTGCCAGGCCGCGAGACAGCCGAGCACCTGGGCGGCGAACGCCTCGTTCAATTCCCACAGCTCGACATCGCCGAGCTTGAGCCGATGCCGCCGCAGCAGCGCGGTCGAGCAATAGACCGGACCGAGCCCCATGATCGAAGGATCGAGCGCCGACCATTCGCTGTCGACGATGACGGCCTTGGGCGTGAGGTTATGCGCCTTCACGGCGTCTTCCGACGCGAGGATCATCCACGAGGCGCCGTCGGTGATCTGCGAGCTGTTGCCGGGCGTCACCTTGCCCCACGGACGCTCGAAGGCGGGCCTGAGGTTGGCGAGGTTGTCGGCGCTGCTGTCGGGCCGCACGCCGTCGTCATGATCGAACACCGTGCCGTCGCGCGCGAAGGCGGGCTCGATCTCGTTCTTGAACACGCCTTCGCGTTGTGCACGGGCAAGGCGCTGCTGGCTCTCGGAGGCATATTCGTCGGCCTGGCGGCGCGAGACGTGGAACAGATGGGCTACCAACTCGGCGGTCTGGCCCATGTTGAGGTTGGTGATCGGATCGGTGAGACCGCGCTCGAGGCCGATGACCGGCGTGAGGAACGATGGACGGAAGCTCAGAAATGCCGCGAGCCTCGACCAGATGTTGCGCGCACCGAAGAGCCGCGCATACCAGTTCACGGCGCCGCGGCTGAACACGAGCGGCGCATGGCTGAGCGACTCGGCGCCGCCGGCGAGGACGAGATCGGAGACGCCTTCCTGGATATAGCGGTAGGCAGTGTCGATCGACTGCATGCCGGAGCCGCAATTGATCTGCACCGTGAAGGCGGTCATCGCCTCGCCCATGCCGAGGCGCAGCGCGGCGACGCGTGCCGGGTTCATCTCGTCGGCGATGACGTTGACGCAGCCGAGGATCACCTGATCGAAGGCATCGGGCGCGAACGGCTGGCGCAGCAGCAGCGGCCGGCCGCACTGCACGGCGAGGTCGACCGGCGTGAACGGGCCCGGCTTGCCGCGCGCCTTGATGAAGGGCGTGCGGCTGCCGTCGATGATGTAGACCGGGCGGCGCCCTATTCCGCGGCCGCCGCCGGCGGCTGAATTGAGACTGGGGGCTGCGGCTGGGGTTGAGGCTGGGATGTCGCTAATGGCTCATCTCCCTTGTTGGCGGCGCCGCGCGAGGTCAATTCCTCGGGCGCGAAATCGTCGACCGCGATCGCGGCCGACACCGCCGCGGCGGCGGCGTTGAGCTGCGCGGCCTCGTCCGCCGTGATGGTGCGGCTGGCGAGCGCCTGGTCGATGTCGCGGATGTGGCCCTTGCGCATGCGATCGCGCAGCGGCTGCACCGCGACCGTGAGCACGAAGGCGCGCTTGAGCAACGCGACGCCGTCGGTCGCGCCCGGCTTCGTCGCGTAGAGATCGACCGTGAGCCGGTCGCGCGCCGGACCCGGATTGGCGATGAGGTCGGCGCAGTCCCGGGTGACGCGGTCGGACGGTCCGCGGCTGCTCGGGCTTAGCGGCTGGATGATAAAGCGCATGATCCAGGCGACCGGCCGGACCGGGAAGTTCATGATCAGCTCGTCGAAGCGCTGCTCGATGATGGCGAGGCTCGCCTCCAGGCAGTATTCGAGCAGCGGCAGATCGACCTCCTGGCGGCCCTCGTCGTTCCAGCGCTTGAGGACGGCGGACGAGAGATAGAGCTCCGAGAGGATGTCGCCGAAGCGGGCGGACAGCATCTCCTGCCGCTTGAGGCCGCCGCCGAGGCTGAGCAGCGCAAGATCGACCGCGAGCGCGAAGGCCGAGGCATAGCGGCTGAGCTGGCGGTAGAATTGCTTCGCCGGACCGGCATCGGGCGCCGGCGCGAACAGGCCGCCGGTCCACGCGCGGCCCCAGGCGCGGAACGTATTGGCAATGCTGTGGCCGACATGGCCCCAGAACGCCTTGTCGAAGGTGTCGAGACCGCGAGCGCGATCGGTGTCCTCGAGCGCCAGCATCTCCTTGAGCAGGTAGGGATGGCAGCGGATCGCGCCCTGGCCGAACTGGATCAGGCTGCGGGTGACGATGTTCGCGCCCTCGACCGTGATGCCGATCGGCACGCCGCGATACATGCTGCCGAGATAGTTGAGCGGGCCCTCGATGATGCCCTTGCCGCCATGCACGTCCATGGCGTCGTTGACGGTGATGCGCATGCGGTCGGTCGCCTGCGATTTCATGATGGCGGTGACGACGGCCGGATGACGCCCCTCGTCGAGCGCCGCGCAGGTCATGCGGCGGGCGGCGTCGAGCAGGTAGGCGGTCGCCGCGATGCGGCCGAGCCGCTCCTGGATCGCCTGGAATTTGGAAATCGAGACATGGAACTGCTCACGGATGCGCGCATAGGCGCCGGTGACGTTGGCGCAGAACGCGGCGGCGGCCGCCGACAGCGACGGCAGCGAGATGCCGCGGCCGGCCGCGAGCGCGCTCATCAGCATCTTCCAGCCTTTGCCGGCGCCGTCGGCGCCGCCGATGATGTGGTCGACCGGGATGAACACGTCCTTCCCCCAGTTCGGGCCGTTCTGGAAGACGTGCATCGCCGGCAGATGGCGGCGGCCGATGCTCACGCCCGGCAGATGCGTCGGCACCAGCGCGAGCGTGATGCCGATGTCCTCGCGCTCGCCAAGCAGGTGATCGGGATCGCGCAGCTTGAACGCCAAGCCAAGCACGGTCGCGATCGGCGCAAGGGTAATGTAGCGCTTGTGCCAGTTGAGGCGGATGCCGAGCACGTCGCGGCCCTCGAAGGTGCCGCGGCAGACCACGCCGGTATCGATCATCGAGGCGGCATCCGATCCGGCCTCGGGGCTGGTGAGGCCGAAGCACGGGATTTCCTCGCCGCGCGCGAGGCGCGGCAGCCAGTAGTCCTGCTGCTCCTTGGTGCCGAACTTGACCAAGAGCTCGCCTGGGCCGAGCGAGTTCGGCACCATGGCGGTGACGGCGCCCGGGAGCGAGCGCGACGAGAGCTTGCGGATGACCTCCGAGTGCGCGTAGGCCGAGAAGCCGAGCCCGCCGTATTGCTTGGGGATGATCATGGCGAAGAACTTCTTCGCCTTGAGAAAGGCCCACACCTCGGGCGGCAGATCGTGCAGCTCCCAAGTGATCTTCCACTCGTCGAGCATGCCGCACAGCTCGTCGACCGGGCCGGCGAGGAACTGCTGCTCCTCGGCGGAGAGCTTCGCGGGCGCAAAGGCGAGGAGCTTGCGCCAGTCGGGGTTGCCGGCGAACAGATCGGCGTCCCACCAGGTATCGCCGGCCTCGATCGCCTCGCGCTCGGTGTCCGAGAGGCTCGGCAGCGCATGCTTGGCGAGGCCGAAGATCGGCTTGGTGATCCAGTCGCGGCGGAATGATGTCTGCATCGCTACCTCCTCCGGACCACCTTTGGATATGGCCAGCGCCGAGCCTGCGCGCCGGCGACCGAATCAACCCCCTGGAACACTATAGGTTTCGTGCCTGCGATTTCTTAGAATTCCACTTACAATTCAACGTGAAGACCCGCCAGCAAAGGCAAGTGTCCGGCACATGCTCGATCGACTGAAGGAATATATCAGCGCCAGGATCATCCGGTACCTCGCCCAGCCGACCAGCCGCTATGCGCCGTTCTTCGCGCCGGATCCGGAGACCACGCGCCGGTCGCTGGAGCCCGGCGACGTGATCCTGATCGAGGGCAACACCCGGCTGAGCGCCATCATCAAATTCCTGACGCAATCCACATGGTCGCACGCGGCGCTCTACGTGGGCGAACGGGCCGGCGACCACGGACCAAGTCATACCGCCGCAGCCGACCTCGAGCCGAACGTCCTCCTCGAGGCCGAGGCCCAGCTCGGCGTCACCACCGTGCCGTTGTCCAAGTACGCCCATTTCAACATACGCATCTGTCGCGCGGCCCGCCTGGACCGCGAGGCCAAGCAGCAGGTGGTCGACTACGCGCTCGCGCGGATCGGCAAGCAATACGACAACAAGCAGATCATGGACCTTGCGCGCTACCTGTTCCCCTATCCGCCGGTGCCGATCTGGTTTCGCCGCCGCATGCTGGCGATCGGCAGCGGCGACCCGACCAAGGCGATCTGCTCGGCCCTGATCGCCGAATCCTTCGCGTCGATTCGCTATCCGATCCTGCCCGAGCGCATCGCGATCGACGGCAAGACCTATGGGGTCGCGCCTTTCGTGCAAAGCGAGGTCGAGCACATCCGACGGCACGGGCTCTATACGCCGCGCGATTTCGACGTCTCGCCGTTCTTCGAGATCGTCAAGCCCGGCCTCGATGGGTTCAACTACCACACGCTCGTCTGGCAGCCCGCCGGGCTGCCGGCGGACGCCGCCGCGCCGAGCACGAACGACGCGGCGGCGGATTAGCCCGTTGTCGCGGGCGGCGACACCGGATGCGGTTTCCCGTCGGCGTCGACCGCCACATAGGTGAAGACGCCCTCGGTGACCTTGAAGCCTTGGTCGCCGATGCCGCGCCGCACCCAGCTCTCGACCTTGACGGTGAGCGACGTGTTGCCGACCCGCTCGATGCCGCAGTAGCACGTCACCTCGTCACCGACATGCACGGGCCGATGGAAGACCGTGCCGGTGATCGCGACCGTGACGACGCGGCCGCGCGCACGGCGCGTCGCCACGGTGCTGCCGGCGAGGTCCATCTGACACAGCAGCCAGCCGCCGAAGATGTCACCATGCGGATTGGTGTCGGCCGGCATCGCGATGGCGCGCAGCGCCGGCTCGGACGTGGGCGGGACCTCGGCGGCGGGCGTATCCGTGGCGGAGGGATCGGGCATCGGGCGACCTCGACTCGGTGACGTCAGTGACGCGACCGTACAGGATTGCCGATGGTGTTTTGAAGGCCGCTGGTGTTTTGAAGGCCGCTTGCCGGGGTCAGTGATCGTGCTTGTGCAGGCCGAGCTGCTTGTGAATCCGCGGACGCTCGAGGCCGCCGTCGGCGATCCAGCCGTTGGTGCTTTCCACCGCGCGCGCGATCAGCTCGCTCGTGTGCGAGAAGTCATAAGGCGATCCGGTCAGCGGGCAGAGCGGCGGCACGATGAAATACTCGATGTGCGGTTCGAGCGCTTCGAGCTCCTCGATGAGCTGGCGCGCGATGAGCAGCGTGAGCGCATGCAGCGCATTGGCGATCGCGCCGCGCGGCGGGGCGTGCAGTGCACACGCATAGCCGGTCGGCAGCACGATGAGGCGCTGCGCCCCGAGCACGCAGGCGAGCTTGACCGGCGTGTTGCTCGAAGATCGCGCCATCGGCGAGGTAGAAATCCGCGAACCGCACCGGCGCAAACGCAGGCGGGATCGCCGCGCTGGCGAGGATCGCGTCGGCGGCCGGCCCGCGCGACAGCACCACGGTCTCGCCCGAGAGGATGTCGGTGGCGATGACGTGGATCGGGATCGTCGCCTCTTCAAGGTTGCGATAGGGCAGATGCGTGTCGACCAGCCGGCGCAGGCCATCGGCGGTGGCGAGAAAGTCGCGGCGCCGAAGGAAGCCGAAGGCGGTGCGCCACGTGACTTGAAACACGTCGCGCCGGCGCAATCCGCGCCAGATCGCCTCCAGCTCGCAGACGCCCTCGATCGTCGGCCGGCCGGCGAAATAGGCGCCGTTGAGCGCGCCGACGCTGGAGCCGAGCACCATGTCGGCGGCCACGCCATGACTGACGAGCGCCTGCAGCATCCCGACCTGGATGGCACCGAAGCTGCCGCCGCCGGCAAAGACGAAGGCGGTCTTCAATCGGCTTGGATCGCTCGCCGTGGCACCGCTTCCGATCGCGCCCTTCGCCGACCAGGCGGCGCCGGCGAGCGACAGTAGCAGAAGGTACCGGCCGCCGGCCAACGCCGCCCCGCCGGAATAGCGGCTGGCGAAGCCCCATCGCGATCACCATTTCTTGCGGTGTTGGTCCGCCAAGCGAGGTCCGGGATGTCGCCCGTTTCCCTTCTGCTCAACGTCTTGTGGATCGTCCTCGGCGGCGTGTGGATGGCGGCCGGCTGGGCGGTGGCAGCCATCATCATGGCGATCACCATCGTCGGCATCCCGTGGGCGCGCGCCGCATTCAATATCGCGGTCTACACGCTGTTTCCGTTCGGCCAGCGGGCGGTATCGCGTGCCGACTATCTCGGGCGCGAGGACACCGGCACCGGGCCGCTCGGCATGCTCGGCAACATCGTGTGGCTGGTGCTCGCCGGCTGGTGGCTCGCTCTCGGCCACCTCATCGTCGCGATCCTGCTCGCCATTACGATCATCGGGATTCCGTTCGCGTGGGCGCATCTCAAGCTCGCCGGGCTCGCGTTGTGGCCGATCGGCAAGATGATCGTGCCGGCCGAATTGCTTCCGCCGTCACGGCCCTGAGCGCCGACTGAAATCATTGGCCAATTCGCGTTGGCTTTGTTCTGCCAGCCGGGCCGCGCGGTCGCGCCCGCGAACGCCCGCATTGAAATTGCTGCTGTTATCCCAGTTAGGATGTTCTGCCAAAAATGCCGGGACGGCGGCGTCATGGCGCGAAGGGGCGCAGCATGCGATGAGCGCATGCCCTTGGTACTCCTATTGTAAAGAACAATGAAAATACAAAACGGTGTTTAGATACTTCCGTCTCAGCCCCCTTTTGACCGCTTTATGTAAAGGCATGTTCCGGCCACGGGGCGGAAGCGCACTCCTCCCGTTCGCGTCGCCCGGCCGAACGTCTGCTCTCCGGACCGCCCGAGATCGCCATCCATGCCCCAAGCTTCTCACGCAGCGCCCCCGACCGATGTGGCGGACCGGCCGCTGCCAGTCGCCGCATTCGAGGGCACGCCTGAGGAGATCGAGCGAGCGTGGCACGAGCAGGTCTATCGCGGCCGCGGCGACAGCATGGCGCAATTGACCATGCGTGCGGTGCTGATGGGCGCATGCCTGGGAGGAATCCTATCGCTGACCAACCTCTACATCGGGCTCAAGGCCGGCTGGGGCTTTGGCGTCGCCATCACGGCGAGCATCCTGTCCTATGCGATCTGGACGAGCTTGCTCAAGGTCGGCATCGCGCGCACGCCGATGACCATCCTCGAGAACAATTGCATGCAGTCGACGGCCAGCGCCGCCGGCTATTCCACCGGCGGCACCCTGATCTCCGCCTTTGCGGCCTACATCATCATCAATCACCAATCGATGTCCGTGCCGCTGATGCTGGCCTGGGTGTTCTTCATCGCCGTCCTCGGGGTGACGATGGCCATCCCGATGAAGCGGCAGATGATCAATATCGAGCAGCTGCGCTTCCCGTCCGGCATCGCGGCGGCCGAGACCTTGCGCGCCCTGCACGCGAAAAGCTCGCAGGGCCTGCGCGCCGCCAAGGCCCTGGGTCTCGCCGGGCTCGTTGCCGCGATCGACAAGGTCTGGGCGGAGGGGCTGTCGACGATCAGCGCGAGCCTCGAACGCTTTTCCAGCGCGGCCCTTCTGACGGATCTGCAGAAATGGCTGCTCGGCCGTCACTACGGCGCGTGGGCCGGCCGCACCGTCATCTTTTCCTGGGATTTCATCTTCGTCGCCGCCGGCGCGATCATCGGCATGCGGGTCTGCGTGACCATATTGATCTCCGGCACGTTGTGCTGGGCCGTGGTCGTACCGATCCTGCAGAGTAACGGCGTCATCGTGGGGACGGGCTTCGCGACGATCGTGCAGTGGACCCTGTGGTTCGGCTCGTCCTGCATGGTGGCCGCCGGGCTGTTGAGCTTCTTGATGAGCTGGCGCACCGCGTTGCGGGCGTTCGACGATCTCGCGCGGATGCTCGCGCTGCGCCCCGCGATTGCGAGCGAGCCCAGCCGCATCGAGGCGCCGATGAGCTGGTTTGCGGCCGGCCAGATCGTGTCGCTCATCGCCCTGGCGTGGCTCGGGCACGTCAGCTTCGCCATGCCGGTCTGGCAAAGCGTCGTCGCGGTGGTGCTGGCCTTCTGGCTGGCGCTGGTCGCCTGTCGCGTCACCGGCGAGACCGACACGACGCCGGTCGGCGCCATGGGCAAGGTCACCCAGCTTGCCTTCGGCGCGATGAGCCCGGGCAACGTCAACATCAACCTGATGAGCGCCAATATCACGGCCGGTGCGGCGACCTCATCGGCCGACCTTCTCACCGATCTCAAGAGCGGCTACCTGCTGGGTGCGAACCCGCGCCAGCAGTTCCTGGCGCAATTCTCCGGCATCTTCGTCGGCACGATCGTCAGCGTGCTCGCGTTCGCGGCGCTGGTGCCGGACGCGCAGGTGCTCGGCACCGACCAGTTCCCGGCGCCGGCCGCACAGACCTGGTCCGCCGTCGCCATCGCGCTCGCCCGCGGCCTGTCATCGCTCGAGCCCGTCAAGCTGTGGCTGATATTGGCGGGCGGTGTCGTCGGCGTGGTGCTCACGCTCGCGCCCGCCTTGCTGCCGAGATACCGCGACTATCTTCCCTCGGCGTCGGCTTTCGGTCTCGCCTGGGTGTTCAACTGGTACTACGGGCTTTTGTTCTTCCTGGGCGCCCTGATTGCGCTGCTGGTCGAGCGACGCAAACCGCAGCTCGCCAAGGAGCTTACTTTGCCGGTCGCGTCCGGTGTGGTCGCCGGCGGCTCGCTGATGGGCGTGGCGTTGGTGTTCTGGGAGAATGGCGGCGGCATGCTGAGCAAGCTTCTCGGGCGTTAGTCCGAAGCCGCATCATTGACCCGTGATGCTGATGTGCGCGTCGCGGATGATGTCGGCCCAGCGGGCGATCTGCTCCTGCAGCACTTTGGTCACCGCACCTGAGTCCATCAGCTTCGGCTCGAGCCCGGCGGCCTTGAGCCTGGCGACGACGGTCTTGTCCTGCAGCGCGGCGCTGATCTCGGCGTGGAGCCGCGCGATCGCTGCCTTCGGCGTGCCGGCGGGCGCGAACACGGCGTAGTTGGATGAGGCGTCGAAGTCGCCGAAGCCGGCCTCGCGCACGGTCGGCACGTCGGGCAGATCCGCCGAGCGCTCGTTGCCGGCGACCGCGAGCGCGCGCAGCTTGCCGCCGCGCACCTGATCGAGCCGCGTCGGAATCTGCGCGATCCAGAACTGCAGGCGGCCGGCCAGGAGGTCGGTCGTGCCCTGGCCGCCGTTGCGGTAGGGCACGTGCACCGCCTTGATGCCGACGAGCCGCGCAAAAACCTCGCCGTTGAGATGGCCGGGCGAGCCGACCCCGGTCGAGCCATAGAGGAGCTGGCCGGGTTTGCGTTTCGCCAGCGCGACGAGCTCGGCAAGCGTCCTCGCCGGCAGCGATGGCGTGACGATGACGGCGGCGCCGGTGCTGCCGAAATTGGCGACCGGCACGAAATCCTTGAGCGGATTGAAGGCGAGCGCCGGCATCAGCGTGACGTTGGCCGAGAAGGAGGTCATCGGGTCGGCGATGACGAACGTGTAGCCGTCGGGCGGCGCCTTCGCGACCTGGTCGAGGCCGATATTGCCGCCGGCGCCCGGGCGGTTCTCGATCACGATCGGCTGCCCGATGCTCTTGGCGATGCGGTCGAACAGGATGCGCGTGGCGATGTCGGTGGTGCCGGCGCCCGCGAAGGGCACGATGATGCGAATCGGCCGCTCCGGATATTCGGCCGCGCCGGCGCCGAGGAGGATGGCGCACCACACGGACGCCAGCACGACGATGCGAGCGATCGTCATCGCGGCCCCTCGCCTCGCGTCAGCGCTGTAGGGTGGGCAACCAACCGCGCCCCGATGCCGCGTGGGCAAAATCGCTTCGCGCGCGGTTGCCCACGCGGCGGATTGCCATGCGATTTTGCCCACCCTACGCACTCTGTCAGTTGAGCTTCAGCAGGCGCGCCGCATTGCCACCCATCACCTTGTCGTACTGCGCCGCGGTCATCCCGATCTGGCTCATCATGTCGAAGCCCTTGCGCTTGAGCGGGACCATCGGCGGCGAGTTGGTGCCGAAGAGGAAGTGATCCTCGCCGACCGACTTGAGCGCGCATTCGGCGGCGGGCGCCCAGTAGCAGGCGGAGTTGACGTAGAACATCTTCAGATAATGCCGCGGCGGATGCTTGATCATCATCGGCTCGTACTTGCCGAGGAAGACCGAGAAATCGAGCAGCTCGTAGGCGTAGTCGAGCCGGCCGATCACCTCGCAGATGCCGCCGCCGAGATGGCTGCCGACGATCTTCACGGCGGGAAACTGCTCGAAGATGCCGCGCACGATGAGCCGCGCGAGCGAGAGGCAGTTGTCGGCCGGCCGGCCGACGCTCGACGCCAGGCGATAGTCGGCCATGGCGGGCGTGGTGGCGTCGCCCGGATGGATGAACACGGGAATGTCGAGATCGGTGACGAGCTTCCAGAACGGACGTGCGGCATCCTCGTCGGGATAATGCCCGCGATGGCTCGAATTGATGATGACGGCGCGCGCGTCGTCCTCTTCACGGCGCGCTCGAGCTCGCGCAGGCCCGCGTCGCCGCCGTTCGGGATGCAGGTCGCCATGGCGACGAACTTGTCGGGATGCAGGTCGCGGCATTTCGCGAGCCAGCGGTTCGAGCTTTCGATCGCGGCGAGTGCCTCCTGCGGCGTCTTGCAGTGGCGGATGTAGTGCACCGCATTGCTGATCACCGTGCGGTCGAGGCCGACCAGCTCATGCGCGGCGAGCGCATGCTCGAGCGTCATCGGCACCGGATGCTGCCACCACGGCGGGCCCATGTATTTCGGGTCGTTGATGTGCACATGCCAGTCGATCCGCACGCGTGTCCTCCCCGCCGTGTCTTGCTGCCCGCAACGTAATCACGCAGCGGCATCGATTGCCAATCGGAAATGATGCGGTTGCGCCGGCGCGGCCGCTACCGTAACGCGCAGCGGTGAGGGGCTCAGGTCTCCCGGCCCGCGAACCACAGCTTCGGATCGGCCGCGCGCACATGCGCTTCCGGCAGATCGATCATCTCGCGCGTGACCGTGAGCACGGCAGCCTGCGTGGGTCACGCGAATGATGGCACCATCGTCAATCAAAGCGATCGACGCGACCGCAGCAACAACAGGGTCGTGATCAGCACCAATGGAATCAGGAAAAGGGCCACCTCGAAGGACCCGTCGCCGCCATCCGGCGCAAGGCCGAAAATCTTTTCGATAAAATCCATCGTATCCTCCCGCTCAGCCTTTCTTCATCGCGAACGTGCTACCGCCCACGACGCTTTTGCCGACCGCCTGCACGACTGAAAATGCCGCACCGCCGCCTCCCGCGGCGGCGCCTTCGATAGCGACGATCGCGCGGATACTCGTGCCGCCCCACACCGCCGACAGCGACCCAGGCCTGGTCGGCGACTGCAGCGCGAATGCGATCGAGGTATCGAAGCTCGCGATGGCCTGGTTGCCGTATTTTGTCGTGAGCGCTTTGAGCAGCGCCTTGCTCGGAGCCTTGGCGGCGAGGCCCGCCAGTTGGCGCTTTGGTGGAATCGCCTGCTTCGAAAAAATCAGGCTCATCTGCGGCAGCTTCTTGCCGTGCGGAATGATCTGGATCGCCTGCTCCTCTCCGGCCTTACCGTGGAAGCTCAGAATGCCCGACGGAGCGACGGACAGCCGATCGACGATCTGAAGATTCTTCCATCCCACGCGCTTTTCGGCAGCGACGAGGGTGCGGATCTCGGACACCTTGTTAGCCGTCGGCATGGGGTCCGATGCGCTGTCCATCACCGCCACCAGGCAGAGCTGCTCGGCGGCGGCCGCAGGCGGCGTCCAGTCCCACTCCATCACCGTGGGAATGGCCGGTTGAACCGCTGCGATCGTCTTGGCCGCGCCCACCGGGCGCCATTGTGCCGTATCGGCGGAATCTCCGGGAAACGCCGTCCAGAAATCCGCCGGCAAATCCGGCATTGCGGCGCTCGCGTCGGCCCACAGGATCTTGACCGTGACGTCGGTGGCGGGCGCGATGCCGCGGTTGTGAATCTGCAGATAGACGCGATTGACCTTGGCCCGCCGCGGCTGGCGATGCTGCAGCTTCGTCTCGAAGGCGACGTAGTCCACGTCGGCGACCGCCATCTGGTAGCTCGGGACAGCACCCTCGAGCGCGTCGACCTTGATATCCGCGCACATCCACGGATACTGCGGATCGCCCAGCGCGACGTAGCGTAGCGAATCGTCGAACGACGCCAAAACGCCGGCCGGCGGGGGAAACATCCGGGCGGTGTCCATCACGTGATCGCGAAGGTAGACATCCACCACCGGGGTGGATGACGCATCGACCGGGATTTCCCAAATTCCGCGGCCGTGCGTCGCCGCCCGCAGGAGGCGGGTTGCTGCATGCAGCCGCAGATCGAACACCGCGCAATTGGGAAGGCCGGTGGAAATGTTGCTCCAGTTCGTTCCGCCGTTCGCGGTGGCGAAAACGCCGATGTCGGTTCCAATGAAGATGCGGTCCGCGTTGCGCGGATCGATGACCAATGCGTTGACCGGAATGTCGGGGAGATCGCCGCTGATGTCGCGCCAGGCCGCGGGCCCCCGCGGGGGGACGACGCGGCGCCAGACGTGTCCGACTTTAAAGTCGCTCATCACCGCGATGACGGCGGCATCATTTCCGGGAAGCGCGCTCAGCTCCATGATCGAGACGTTCGGCAGCGGCGGGACGGCGCCGATGAGCTCAGGGGTCCAACGCGCGGCGAGCGTGAGCTTGTAAATCCGGCCGGCGTTCGTGCCCGCATAGATCAGCTTTTCGTTCACATAGCTCAGCGCCGAGATGAGTTCGCCGTCCCAGAGCCCCGGAAGCGTCACCTGCGTCTTCCATGCACCGGTCCCCTCGGCAGGGTCGATGTTGACCAGGGCAGTGCCGAGCGCCAGCGCTTTCGCGTTCGTGCGACACGCGGTCATCGGCGGATAGAACAAGCTCGCTTGGCCGCCGACGCCCGCGCTAACCGACTTCCACGTGTCAAATCTGCCCCCCTGCGTGGAAAGCTTGGGAGACGCAAAATAATACGTGCTGATCACGTGGGTCGGATCGGTCTGATTGATGACGACGTATCCGCCATCTCCGTCGTCGGCGTGGGTGAAGACGGGCGTGCCGCGATATTGCTCCGTCCCGTTGTCCTGTGTACCCGCGAAGATGACGGCCGCCGAGCTGGGGTGCTGGTCGATGAATTCCAGCTGCATGATGCAGAGACCCTCGTTGGCGGAATCATCCCACGTGGCGCCGCCATCCGTTGACCGATAGATGCCGCCATCGCTCCCGGCCCAGACCTGAAGATGATTGCCGGGCCGAAACGCCAGCGCATGATTGTCGGGGTGAATCGAGCCGCCGATATCGTTGATGTCCCACCCTTTGTCCGACCTTACGGCTTTCCACAGCGATGTTGCGCTCAGATAAACGATGTCCGGCGTCGTCGGGTCCACGGTGACGGCGAGATTGTAAGTGCCTTGCCCGCCGATGCCGGCGGTGACCGGCCCCGGCAAGGCGATCGGGTCCCAGGAGGCGCCCCCGTTGGTGGTGACGCAGAACTTGTCGATGGCACAGCGATAGGGTGGCCCGTTACGCTGGTAATCCGTCAGGTCATTGTTGGCCATCAGCGCAAATACCGTCTGCGGGTCGCTGGGCGACAAGGTCAGCGCGATGCGCGTGACGCCGTTCGGAGCGGGCGCGGTCGCGTCCGGAAGTCCTGCGGTGAGCTGGGTGAAATTCACCAGATCGTCGCTCGCGTTCGAGCTCCGGTAAATTCCTTTGCCTGAGAACGCGACGTAGAGCGTATTGGTGCCGGCGTGCAGCACGACGTCGGTGGCCTCGGCACCACCGGGAAGACCGGTCGTGAGCGGCTTCCAGGTCTCGCCGCCGTCGACGCTACGATACAGTCCGAGGCTTGTTGCCGCGAACAGCACAGTGGCGGGCGCGCCTGATCGCGGGAACACCGCCAGCCGGTAAAAGCGATTTTTCGCAAAGGTGTCCGCGGCGAAGTTTTTCCAGCTCCCGGCGCCATCCGTCGACTTGAGAATTCCGAGGCCGTAATAGCTATCGGCGCTCCCGTTGCTTTCTCCGGTCCCGACGTAGACGATCTGCGGAAAATTCGGATCGAGCGCCAGGGCGCCGACGGCAAGCGATACTTCCTTGTCGGTTTTCGGCTGCCACGTGCCGCCGTTGTCGACCGACTTCCACACTCCGCCCTGGGCGGCGCCGAGATAGATCGTATCCGGCGCCGTCGGGTCGATCGCAATGGCGGTGACGCGGCCGGAGACCAGCACCCTCGCGGACGTTTGGGTCTGGCCGTTCGGGATGGCCATCGGTCCGAGCTGCGACCAGTTGCGCGACCCCGCCGCTGGCGCGCCTGCGGCCCCCGGCATCAGCGCGGCCGCGCGCAAAGCGGCGAGGCGCAACGTCGCCATCTCCCCAGTGGATGCTCCGAGGCTCGGCGTCCCCTGGGTCTCCTGGTTGCGCGCCGCGGTCCGATCGACCGGCGGCCATCGCTTCGCAGCCGCGCGCTTCCATTGGCTCTTCGACGTGAATGCAGGCACCTTCGCCCGTGTCCGGGCCGCGGGGCGACGCCGTCGCGGGGCCTTTCCGTTGCGGCCCATCTTCTTCGCCGCCGCCCTCTTGGCCATTCGTCCGCTCCCGCGCTTCTTCCGGGCACGCTCCCAAAGGGGAGCGACGGACAATTCGTGGAACGCCGGAAATTGCCGCCGACGCGACCATGCGCATACACGCTAAAATAGATGACAGGGCAGAAGACGTGTCAATCGCCACAGGCGCGAACGCGGGAACCCCTTGCCGCACGAGGGCCGTCGGCGCTACGGGCTACGCCACCGTCATCAAGACGTCGGCGACCCACGCGGGCCGGTCGATCATCACGTCATGGCCGGTGTCTTCATAGATGTAGGTCCGCCAGGTCTTGTCGGCCTTGCATTCGGCGAACGCCTTGTCGAAGGCGGCCTGCGGATATGACGGCGCGCGGATGTAGGTCTTCCTGGCGATGGTCTCGCGCTTGCCGGTGAGCCGGATCGGCTGCATCGCCGGGCCATTGGGCTGCGGCGAGAGCTTCGCGTCGATCCAGGCGTAATCCTTCGTGCTGATCGAGAACGTCTTTGCCGGCGGCGGCTTGCGCCCGGGCTCGCCCTTCGCCATCGCCTCCTCCATCGCCTTGCGGCTGAACGCCGAGATGAAGTCGGTGCCCTTCTGGCCGTTCTCCGGCTTGAAGGCGTCGAGCCAGACGATCGAGGCGACGCGATCGTGGATCGTCTCGAGCGCGCCGGAGGCCGGCCAGCCGCCGAACGAATGCGGGACGAGGCAGACGTCGTGCAGGTTCTCCCAGGTCACCAGGTTGACGATGTCGGCAATCTGGGTGTCGAGGTTGATGTCCTTGCTCATGAGATGCGAGCGGTCGGCATTGCCGGTGAGCGACGGCGCGTAGACCTTGTGGCCGTGCGCCTCGAGGATGTCGGCGACGCGCCGCCAGCACCAGCCGCCATGATAGGCGCCATGGATGAGCACGAAGGTCTTGCGCGCGCTCGGTTGCGCCGCGGCCGGGGCCGCGCCGATCGCTACGGCGGCGGCCGAAGCAAGTGCGGTGCGGCGCGTGATAGTGTGGCTCGACATTGAATTCCTCCTGCCGCGCATGTGTCGCATCTGTGCGGGTCTAGCCCAAGCTCGCGGCGCACGAAAGCAAGAAACGGGAAGACGGACCGCGGGCGATCGACGTAGAGGCGCCTGGCAGCCGATCAGAGCACAGCTCATGCCGAAGACATACGGAACGGTCAGCGCCGAGCGGCAGAAGGAGATGAGCGGGCTCGCGTTCGTGCAGGGACTGGTCGATGGATCGCTCCCGCTCAATATGATCGCCCGGACCCTGGGCTATGACATCGTCGAGGCGGAGAGCGGGCGGGTGGTCCTCACGGCGGTGCCGAACGAGAGCCACCTCAATCCGGTCGGCGGCGTTCATGGCGGCCTGTCGGCGACGCTGCTCGACAGCGCCATGGGGCTCGCCATCCACTCGACGCTCGACAAAGGCATCGGCCAGACAACGCTTGAATTCAAGATTTCGCTCGTGCGTCCGATCACGCCCGAGACCGGCCTGATCCGAGCAGAAGGCATCGTGCTGAGCCGCGGCCGCCGGGTCGGGACGGCGGAAGGCCGGATCACCGACAACGAGGGGCGCCTCCTGTCGCATGGCACGACCACATGCCTGATCTTTCCGCGATAGTTGGCGCCGGCGCGGGGGTCGATACGTATCTTGGCCGAGTGAATTCAGTGCGAGGTTGGGAGCCAGCGCAACGAGCCACGCGCGATGCGCGCCGATCGAACCGCGTGCCGACGCTGTTATTTCACGACACCGAGCAGCTGCCCGAGCCACGCATAGTAGACCGGCTGGGCCGCCTTGAGCTTCTCGCGCGTGAACGGGGCACGATCGACGTGGCCCCACAAATAGAGGCTCGCCGTCACGGCGAAGAACTCCTGCACGTCCTTCAGCACGTACTCGCGCGGCGGATAGAGCCCGCCGTTTCGCGCACGGTTGTAATAGGCGACGATGTCAGCGTTGCGGAAGGCGCCGGGCAGCACGCGGAAATGCCAAGCGTGCAGCAGCTCGTGCAGCAGGATAGGCTTCTGCGGCGCCATGACCGCGCTGCTGATCGTGACACCCGGTTGGTTGGCGTTGAAGTGCCCGGGGCCTTGCGGCGTCGGCGGCGCCAGCATGATCACCTGTGTCTGGAAGAAACGGATGATGTCCGGCCTGGCGCCGCAGTCCGCCACGATATCGATCTGGTGGGCGACTGACGCGATGACGGCGCTGTAGGTCGGCATGCTTTGGATGGCCGTCACGTCGACCGTGAAGCCGCGATAGGTGACCTTGCCGTCGACCGGCGCCGAAGGTGCGGCAGCCGCGGGAGCGGTCGCGACGGGCGGCGCACGATGGACGCCGGCAGGCGCCTGAGCGAGGGCCGATGCCGCGAAGGCGAAAACGAGGGCGAGCGCGGCGCGAACAAGGCGGGGAACAATGCGGGCGTGCGTTGCAATCATGGAAGCCAGCCCCTCGACATCGACAGGAAAACCCGCGGCGGGCGAAGTCTCGCGAATATCGCTGTCGACGGCAAGCGGCCCGTTGTTTTGGTTGCTTCAGTATGATAACCATGCGTCGTGTCTGAGGCGCGCGACCCGACGCTCGACGTACTTCTCGACCTCGACGGGCAGGTGCTCGTGTATAACGTGAGCGAGGAGTGAGCCCCTGACGACGCTGAAGGTCGGCATTGCCAGCTACGAAGAGATGAAGGCGCGCACCCTCGCCGTGGCGAAAGGTGAACGTCGCATCTCGCGTGACGAGCCGAAAGTGTGGTTCACGTCGACGGAGTCTTTCGCCAAGGTCCTGTCGGCCGGAAATCGCGCGCTGTTGCGCGTCATCGCCGAGAAGGCGCCCGGCTCGCTCGACGAGTTGGCGCGGCTCACCGGGAAAGCCAAGTCCAACCTATCGCGCACGCTGAAGACCATGGCGGGCTACGGCCTGGTCCGCCTTGAACGCGGCGAACGGGGCCGCATCACGCCGAAGGTGATGCACGATCGGGTGGAGCTGGACCTGTCGCTGACCGTCGCACGGAAAGCGAGCTGAGCCGCCGCGTCTTTGCCGCCCGCGAGAAGACGTGGATGCCCGCGACAAGCGCGGGCATGACGCGGACCGACCCATCATCCGCAATCCGCCGCGCCGCGCGTCAAGATTCCCATTGACGCCCCGCGCCACGGCGGCGAAGGTTGCGATGCCGGGAGCACAGTGGGAAGGGCATTCGTGCCCTTGCATCCGTACGCATGGCGACGCAGCGCGGACACCGGCTGACCATCGACAACGTCAGCCAGAAATTCGGCGATTTCGCCGCGCTGAGCGATATCGACCTCGACGTCGCGGGCGGTGAGCTGGTGGCGCTGCTCGGGCCGTCCGGCTGCGGAAAGTCGACGCTGCTGCGGATCATCGCGGGCTTCATTCAGCAGTCCGAAGGCCGCGTGCTGTTCGACGGCGCGCCGGTCGACGCGCTTTCGCCCAGCCGACGCGGCGTCGGCATCGTCTTCCAGAACTATGCGCTGTTTCCGCACATGACGGTCGCCGAGAACGTCGCCTACGGCCTGCAGGCACGGCGCTGGCCGCGCGACAAGATCGCGGCGCGCGTCGGCGAGATGCTCGCGCGCGTGCACATGAGCGAGTTCGCGGCGCGCAAGCCGCGGCAGCTGTCCGGCGGCCAGCAGCAGCGCATCGCGCTCGCCCGCTGCCTCGCGATCGATCCCAAGATCCTGCTGCTCGACGAGCCGTTCGGCGCGCTCGACAAGAACCTGCGCCTCGACATGCAGATCGAGGTCAAGCGGCTGCAGCGCGAGTCGGGCGTCACCACGATCCTGGTGACGCATGATCAGGAGGAGGCGCTGTCGCTCGCCGACCGCATCGCCGTGATGTCGCGCGGACGGATCGAGCAGGTGTCGATGCCGACCGAGATCTACGACCGGCCGCGCACGTTGTTCGTCAACCAGTTCGTCGGCGCCACCAACGTGCTGCGCGGTGACGTCGCGACGGGCGCGGCCGGCCCGCAGGTGACGATCGCGGGCGGCGCGCGGCTCGACGTGGCGGCGGCCGGGGACTTTGCGCCCGGCAGCGCGATCGTCGTGTGCATCCGCCCCGAGCATCTGCGCTTCGCGGCCGTGGACGCCGACGCCGGCCTGCCCGGCACCGTCAGGGCCGTGATGCCGCTCGGCGCCAACGTGGTCTACGAGGTCGAGGTCGCGCCCGGAGTCGCCGTCAAGGTGAGCGAGGCGCGCGAGCAGCAAGGCGCGATGCGCCAGAACGGCGAACGCGTGCGTGTCGCGCCCACATCGGCGGCCGCATGCCATCTGTTTCCAGCTTGATGAGAACGCAAGGAGAAGGACATGACTTATCGAATCGACCGCAGGGCCCTGCTGGCGGGCGGCATTGCGGGCCTGATGGCGCCGCGCGCCTTCGCGCAAGCGAAGACCCTGGTGGCTGCGACCTTCCCGGGGACGTGGAACGAGGCGGATCGCAACGTCATCGCGCCGGCGTTCAAGAAGGCGACCGGCGCCTCGGTGACCCAGTCGATCGTGCTCGGCACCGACCAGATCGCGCGGCTCACCGCCGCCAAGGGCAACCGGCCGCCGTTCGACGTCGCCTTCTTCGACACGCCGCAGGTGCTGGATGCGGTAAAAGCGGGCCTGATCGTCGAGTATCCGGCCGCGAAGTCGCCCAACTTCAAGGACCTGCTGCCGAAATTCCAGGGAAAGTGGGGGCCGACCATCACGATGCAGGTGATCGGCATCGGCTACAATCCGAAGACGATTGCGGCGCCGCCGAAGAGCTGGGACGAGCTGTGGGACGCGAAATATAAGGGCCGCGTCGGGCTGACGGCGCTCAACAGCCAGCTCGGCGTCGCATTCCTCGCCGAGCTCAACCGCCTCAAGGGCGGCACCGACGCGGACTTCGAGCCGGCCTTCAAGGCGCTGCGCGCGCTGCTGCCGAACGTCGGCGCGATCGCGGCCAATCTCGGCGCCTACGCGACGCTGTGGCAGCAGGGCCAGATCGACATTGCGCCCTACAATTTCAACTTCGTGCAGACGCTCAAGGGCAAGGACGTGCCGGTCGAGCTCGCGATCCCCGACACCGGCGCGGTCGGCTGGGAGACCAGTCTGCATCTCGTCGCCAATGCGATCGAGCCCGACCTCGCCGTGCAGTACATCGACCTGCATCTCGCCCCGGCGATCCAGACGGCCCTGCTCAAGGCGCCCTATGACGCGATCCCGACCAACTCGAAGGTGCCGCTCGAAGGCGCTATCACCAAATCGCTCGCCAGGTCGCATGCCGACCTCGAGAAGGTGCGCGGGATCGATTGGGCGAAGATCAACCCGCAGCGCGGCGCGCTGATCGAGCGGTTCAACCGCGAGATCAGGATGTAGGCCGTGCGACGCCTGCCCGGTCATTGCGAGCCCTCGGGTCTCGCCTTCGGCGAGCTCAAGGATAAACTCTGCGAAGCAATCTCGGTCCGCAGACGCATGCGGCACGAGATTGCTTCGGCGTGCCGCGCACGCCTCGCAATGGCGCGCGAATCTTCGCGATGAGGATCGAAACGCGACTCGTTCTCCCGCTCGCGGCACTGTTTGCAGTGTTCTTCGTTGCGCCGCTGATCGTCCTCGTTGCGCTATCGCTGCACCACGACCCGACGGCGGCGGACTGGACGTTGGCGAACTACGCCAGGTTCTTCAC
>CAVPGG010000130.1:0-21234 GCA_963703755.1 uncultured Pseudomonadota bacterium | reverse complement strand
TTTTAGCCCTCAAACTGCTTGCTGGTCGCCCAAAAGATCGGGGGGATATTTACGACCTCTGTTCCCAGCTTCACATTTCACACGCGCTCAGGCTCAAACAATTGTTGATCGCTATATTCCTAACAAGCAGGTTCAACAGATCAACGATCTGGAGAGGACGCTGGACAGTCTTTTCCCATGACACCATATGGTACAATAGGAGCAAGAACGCGCGGAAATACCTGTGCTTTAGTGAGGACAGATGAAATCAGTTGACCATCTCCAGACGATGCATTGACCTATCAAGAAATCTGTCAGGGAGAGCAGCCCTGGATTGCGCTGGGAAATTTCATGAATGACTGGTTCGACTATGCCAGGGAGCGACGGGTTAAACTGATCACGGCCCCTCTTGTGGTCCCTGAGTACCCGACTGAAGAGATACTGCGTTGGGCTATCTTTTGTGCTGCCTCCGTCGAATATCTCTGTGGGCGTTCTGATATTCCTTGCCCATTCTGGGTCAATGATCCACGCTATGCGACCCTCTCGGAACCTTGGTTCGACGTACCGATGGCCCACAAACCCTCGGTACAAGCCTTTCTTCTGAGCAAACCCCGGAACCATTGCTAGGCGCAACATCTACTGTGGCGATCGTGTGTTTGCGAACAAGTATGAATTGGCTGAACAATATCGTCGGTTGCCTATAGCAGTTCCTCGTTCAGCGGCAACAAAGAGAGCTTTTTTGTTTGTATTACTTGATCATATAGAAATTGGGATGCTCCATCCACGACTGTAAAAAAGCTCCATCCACAATATGAAAAACACAGCGGTGACCAGCGGCGACTGTATACTCGAATCTCATAAACGCTCCCGGCAAAGCCCTCACATAGGTGCTTACCTCATCCAGAGGAGGTAAAGCTAATTCAGCTTAAACTCTGGAGGGATCGCAGGACCAAATTTTGCCTCGACATCTGCTATAATTGCACTCAAGGCCGAATGAGGATTATGGAGCTGCTCTTTCATCAGATCACGCAAGGTCTTTTCTGGTGAAAGCGAGGCTCGTAACACTTCTAACTGCGTGTGTAAGTATGCCCGTCTCTCTTTTGTCTTGAGCCGATGATGTTGCCCACCAATCCTCTAAACGTTTCCTATTTACCGGCTTGAGCGGAGGCATGATTGCACCTCCCATATCAATCGGTCCCATCGTATATTCTGGCGAGATGCAGCACAACCTGGCCCGGCGTCTGTAACTATTCTGATTGCATCCAGAAGAAACACTGATTGATTGCTCTGGCAGAAAACCAAGCTGTTCTTTGACCTGCCTCATTTCATCGTCATCCCAATATTCTTGTGGATTATCGAGAGAGAGATAAAAGAGGCAGCGCGAAACGGTTCCAGGAAATGCATCTTCATTCCACCAGAATTGGTATCCCCATTTATCCTTCTCCAGATGATCCGCCATTGATCTCAGCCCCAGTCGCTAACTCATCCTCTTGCTGCTTCGTTAGCGTATTGTGTACCAGTATACTCGCTCCAGGCCCACCCATTGGTTGCACTCCTTCCAGCTTGAAAAAGAGTTGTTCAAAGATTTCACACGCGAAAATGAAGAATGGAAAATTCTCCTGTCGCAGCTTGCATTCCAAACTGAGCAAGTGTTGTGAAGGTGAGAACGAATTCATCACGCTGGAACGTGAGTTGCTCGAAGTGTCCACTAAGCCTCATCAATTGACCACGTTCCATCCTGTGTTCATCTTCGTCAAATGGCCACGACATCGTAAGTGGACCTGTGGTTGCAATTGCTCTGGACCCTGACTGAAGAGTTCTGTCCATGTATTACAAAGACGTTGGAAGGCGGCTCCCCCCGTATGATTAATAATCGTTGGTCCCCACCAATTCAACCTTTGCATGGCTATGATGCCTCACCTTTTCGTGGATTCAGCGTTGGTATCCATGATAACGTATTCCAAAGGTAGCCAATCAAGAAGTCAGTAGAGTGAAGACAAGCTGGTGCATCACGCCGAGGGAGAAGATCTCTGTAGTTGGTGTACGAGCGTTCACCTTCCCGAAAAAGCCAGAAATTATGATAGAGCCCTGACATAGTTTACTCCCTCCGTTGTTCTTGTTTTGTAGTATCATCTTTCTAGATGCAAGAGTCAAGAAGCTACGTATCTTCATGCAAAAGCTTTTCCATACTTCATGGCTTTCGGAGCGTTTAAGACTATATTGATCGTCGTTAGTGTTCACAACCATCTCTTGAAGAACCGAATCTCGGCGTCTCCTCCATGCAGCTCGACCAAGCCGAGCGCGGCTTTTCGTTCCGACTCGACGGCCCGCTCGACATGCGCATGGGCGCGCAGGGTCCGAGCGCCGCCGACGTGGTCGCGGCGGCATCCGAGCGCACGCTCGCCGACATCATCTTCCTGCTCGGCGAGGAGCGTCACTCGCGCGCGGTCGCCCGCGCGATCGTCAAGGCGCGCGCCGCGACGCCGATCCGCACCACCGCGCAGCTCGCCGACATCGTCGGGCGCGTCGTGCGCACGCGGCCGGGCGACATCCATCCGGCGACCCGCACGTTTCAGGCGCTGCGACTTTACGTCAACGACGAGCTCGGCGAGCTCGCGGCCGGCCTGATGGCGGCCGAGCGCATCCTGCGGCCGGGCGGCCGGCTGGTGGTGGTGTCGTTCCACTCGCTCGAGGACCGCATCGTGAAGACGTTCCTCGTGGGCCGCGCCGGCAGCCGCGCCGGCTCGCGCCACCTGCCGCAGGCCACGCCCCGGCCGGCGAGCTTTGCGATCCTCACCAAGCGCCCGCTCGGGCCCGACGATGCCGAGGTCGCCGCCAATCCGCGCGCGCGCTCCGCCAAGCTGCGCGCCGCCGCGCGCACCGATGCGCCCGCCGACACGGCGGACCGGCCGGCGCTGCCGCGGCTGCCGGCGCTCGCCGACGTGCTGCGCCGGGGGTGACGGCCATGCGGCTCCTCCACCTCATCGTCATCGCGGCGCTCGTGAGCGCGGCGGGCTACGTCTACAAGGTCAAGTTCGCCTCGACCCTGCAGGCCGAGCGCATCGCCAGGCTCGCGTCCGACCTGCGCCGCACGCGCGACGCGATCGCGTCGCTGCGCGCCGAGTGGTCGCAGCTCGACAATCCGGCCCGCATCCAGGGTCTCGCCGAGCGCCATCTCAAGCTGCGGCCGATCGAGGGCCCGCAGTTCGACGCGCTCGACCGCCTGCCCGACCGGCCCGCCTCCGTCGAGCCCGCCGACGTGCACGATCCGATCGGCGCCATGATCGACACGCGCGTGCCCGACTATCCGACCGGCAGCACCAAGAAGCCGGCTCCCGCGAGGTGATCGCATGAATGGTGATCACATGAATAATGACGCATCGCCCGTCGCGCCCGCCGTCGATCCGCAGCCGCGTCCCGCGCCCGCGACGCCGTGGCATCGCCGGCTCGTGCAGGCGCTGCTCTACGGCCGCAACGTCGACCGCGCCCGCAAGGCGCGCGCCCGGCTCGGCCTCGCGGTGCTCGGCTTCGTCGTGATCTACGGCATCATCGCCGGCAAGCTCGTGATCTTCGCGGTTGCGCCCGACAGTCATGCGGCCAAACGCGGCAGCAGCGACGCGGTCGCGACCGCGCGCCCCGAGGTCGTCGACCGCAACGGCGAGGTCCTGGCGACCGACGTGAAGCGGCCCTCGCTCTATGCCGAGCCGCGCCGCGTCTTCGACGTTGAGAGCGAGATCGCCCAGCTCGTCAAGGTCTTCCCCGATCTCGACACCATCGATCTGCGCCTGCGCCTGAGCAGCAAGCGCAGCTTCACCTGGCTGCGGCGCGAGATCACGCCGCAGCAGCAGGCGGAGATCCATCGCCTCGGCATTCCGGCCGTCGGCTTCCTCACCGAGAACAAGCGTGTCTATCCCAACGGCGCGGAGATCTCGCACGAGCTCGGCTACGTCAATGTCGAGAACGAGGGCGTCGTCGGCATCGAGAAGTGGGTCGACGGGCACGGCCTCGCCGAGCTGCACCGGGCGGGCTTTGCATCCGACCGCCAGCAGGAGCCGATCGTGCTCGCGCTCGACCTGCGCGTCCAGCATGCGCTGCGCGACGAGCTGATCGCCGCCAAGCAGAAGTTCAAGGCGCGCGCCGCCATGGGCCTGATCTATGCGGTGCGCACCGGCGAAGTGATCGCCATGGCGTCGGAGCCCGACTTCGATCCGAACAACCCGCGCGAGGCGGTCGAGCGGGATCGCGCCGCGCGCCAGGGCGGAAACCCGGATCCAGGCTCGATGTTCAATCGCCTCACCTACGGCCTGTTCGAGATGGGGTCGACCTTCAAGGCCTTCACGATCGCGATGGCGCTCGATTCCGGGCGCTACAATCTCAACTCCATGGTGGACGTGCGCAACCCGCTGCACTACGGGCACTCCACCATCCACGACTATCACCCGATGCACCGCCCGATCAGCGTGGCGGAGGTCTTCACCTATTCGTCCAACATCGGCGCCGGCGAGATCGCCCGCTCGATCGGCATCGCGGCGCACCAGGTATTCCTGCGCAAGATGGGCCAGCTCGATCGAACTCGAGACCGAGGTGCCGGAAAGTCGCGAGCCCATGCTGCCGAAGCGCTGGAGCGAGGTCAGCACCGTCACGATCGCGTTCGGCCATGGGCTCTCGGTCACGCCGTTGCAGGCCGTGATGGGCGTCGGTGCGCTGATGAACGGCGGCCTGCTCATCCCGCCGACCTTCCTCAAGCGTTCGGAGGAGCAGGCGCGTCCGCTTGCCCGGCGCGTGATCAAGGCCGAGACCAGCGCCATGATGCGCTACCTGATGCGGCTCAACGTCGAGAAGGGAACCGCCGGCAAGGTCGACGTGCCCGGCTATTACGTGGGCGCCAAGACCGGTACGGCCGAGAAGGTGGTCGGGCGCCATTACGTCAAGAAGCGGCTGATGACCGACGTGATGGCGGTGCTGCCCGCGGACGATCCGCGCTACCTCGTGCTGATCATGCTGGACGAGCCGCAGGGACTGCCCGAGACCAGCAACTTCGCGACCTCGGGCTGGAACGCGGTGCCGACGGCCGCCAAGGTGATCGCCCGCGTCGCGCCCCTGCTCGGCGTCGCGCCGCGCTTCGATCTCGCGCCTGCGGACAAATACTTGCTGCCGGCTACCCGGGTGACGCAGTAAGGTCGAATTGACCATTCAGGGCGATCGCATTTGCCTTTTCCCCTCTCCCCATCGGGGAAAGGGTGGCGAGCGAAGCGAGCCGGGTGCGCTCGAGCCAGCGCGATTCCATGGCGCCGCAAAATGCTCTACACCGGCGCGGCCCCGATTCCGGGGCGGGGAAGCGTCATGAAGCTGCGTGACCTCTTGTCCGACGATGCCCGCTGCGACGCGCGCCTCGACGCGCTCGCGATCGCCGGGCTGTCGGCCGACAGCCGCGCCGTCAAGCCGGGGTTCCTCTTCGTCGCCGTGCCCGGGACCAAGGCGGACGGGCTTGCGTTCGTGCCGCCCGCGCTCGCCGCCGGCGCCGTCGCCGTCATGGCCGAGCGCGCGCCCGAGCAACTCCCCGACGGCGTCGCGCTCGTCCTCGTTCCAAATGTCCGGCAGGCGCTTGCGCTTGCGGCCGCCAAGTTCTTCCCCCGCCAGCCGCAAACGATCGCGGCGGTCACCGGCACCAGCGGCAAGACGTTGGTTGCCGCCTTCACGCGGCAGATCTGGGCGGCGCTCGGGCACAAGGCCGCGAGCATCGGCACCATCGGGGTGGTGACGCCGGAGACGGAAGTCTACGGCTCGCTGACGACGCCCGATCCGGTCGAGCTGCATCGCACGCTCGATGCGCTCGCCCGCGACGGCATCACGCATCTTGCACTCGAGGCCTCCTCGCACGGGCTCGACCAGCATCGGCTCGACGGCGTGCGCGCCGGCGTCGCGAGCTTCACCAACCTGTCGCGCGACCATCTCGACTATCATCCGACGCTGGAGGCCTATCTCGCCGCCAAACTTATCCTGTTCGAGCGCCTCGTGCGGCCGGACGGCACCGCGGTCGTCGCGGCCGACAGTGCCGAAGCCGCGACCGTCGTCGCGGCGGCGCGCCGGCGCGGCCTCGCCGTGCTGACGATCGGGCGCAACGGCGACGGCATCCGGCTCGTCGACGCGGCGATCGACGGCTTCGCGCAGCGGCTGCGGCTCGTGCATGCGGGCAAGACCTATGGCGTGCGCCTGCCGCTGGTCGGCGCCTTCCAGGTCGATAACGCGCTGGTCGCGGCCGGCCAGGCGATCGCGGGCGGCGACGCGCCGGCCGCGGTGTTCGCGGCGCTCGAGCATCTCGTCGGCGCCAAGGGCCGCCTCGAGCTGGTGGGCCGGCAGCGCGGCGCGCCGATCTTCGTCGACTACGCGCACAAGCCCGACGCGCTCGCCAAGGCGATCGAGGCGCTGCGTCCCTATGTGCGCGGCCGGCTCGTCGTCGTGTTCGGCGCCGGCGGCGACCGCGACCAGGGCAAGCGGCCGCTGATGGGCGCGATCGCGGCCGAAAGGGCCGACCTCGCCATCGTCACCGACGACAATCCGCGCAGCGAAGAGCCGGCCAAGATCCGCGCCGCGATCCTGGCGGCGGCGCCCGGCGCGATCGAGATCGGCGACCGGCGCGAGGCGATCCGGCGCGCGATCGCCGAGCTGCAGGCGGGCGACGTGCTGCTGATCGCCGGCAAAGGCCATGAAACCGGCCAGATCGTCGGCAAGCAAACGCTGCCCTTCAGCGATCACGCGGCGGTGGCGGCCGCGCTCGAGGAGAATGCCGCATGACCCCCCTGTGGACGGTCGACGCCATGGCGGCCGCCATGCGGGCGGCCCGCGCCGGCGCGCTGCCGGCGGCGATCGGCGGCATCTCGATCGACAGCCGGTCGATCGCGCCGGGCGAGGCCTTCTTCGCGATCAAGGGCGACACCCACGATGGCCACGGCTTCGTCGCCGCCGCGCTCCAGAACGGCGCCGGGCTCGCGGTCGTCGCCGCGGCCAAGGAAAGCGAGTTGCGCGGCGCGGTGCCGGCCGAGGCGCCGCTGCTCGTCGTCCCCGACGTGCTCGCGGCGCTCGCCGATCTCGGCGCGGCCGCGCGCGCGCGCAGCCAGGGCAAGGTCATCGCGGTGACCGGCTCGGTCGGCAAGACCTCGACCAAGGAGGCGCTGCGGCTCGCGCTCGGCCGCGACGGCGAGACCCATGCGTCGGTCGCCTCGTTCAACAATCACTGGGGCGTGCCGCTGTCGCTCGCGCGGCTGCCGCAAGGCGCCCGCTACGGCGTGTTCGAGATCGGCATGAACCACGCGGGCGAGATCACGCCCCTGACGAAGCTCGTGCGCCCTGACGTTGCGATCATCACCACGGTCGCCCCGGTGCATCTCGAATACTTCGGGTCGGTCGACGCCATCGCCGACGCCAAGGCCGAGATCTTTCTCGGGGTCGTGCCCGGCGGCGCCGCCGTGATCAACCGCGACATCGCCCAGTTCGCCCGTCTCAAGCGCCGCGCCAACACGGCCGGCGTCGCCCGTATCGTCGCGTTCGGCGAGCACAAGCGCGCCGACGCCCGCCTGATCCGCTACGCGCTGCAGCCCGAGGCGTCGACCGTCGAGGCCGACATCCTCGGCCACCGCGTCGCCTACAAGATCGGCGCGCCCGGCAAGCACCTCGTGCTCAACTCGCTTGCCGTGCTCGCCGCCGCGCAGCTCGCCGGCGCCGACCTCGCGCTCGTCGCGCTCGCGCTCGCCGAGCAGGCGCCGGCGGCCGGGCGCGGCACCCGCATCGCGCTCGCGGTGCCGGGTGGCAACGCGCTGCTGATCGACGAGAGCTACAACGCCAATCCGGCATCGATGCGCGCCGCGCTCGCGCTGCTCGGCCAGGCGCCGATCGGCGCGCGCGGCCGCCGTATCGCGGTGCTCGGCGACATGCTCGAGCTGGGCGGCCAAGGCGAGCCGCTGCATCGCGAGCTCGCCGAGGCGGTGCGCGAGCACGGCATCGACCTCGTGTTCTGCGCCGGCCCGCTGATGGAGGCGCTGTGGCAGGCGCTGCCCGCCGAGCGGCGCGGCGGCTATGCGAAGGATTCGGCCGCGCTCGAGAGCGAGGTGCTGGCGGCCGTGCGCGGCGGCGACGCCATCATGGTCAAGGGCTCGTTCGGCTCGCGCATGGGACCGATCGTCAAGGCGCTCGTGCGCCGCTTTCCGCGCCGGCCGATGCCGCGCCGGCGCATGTTCCGTCGAAGTGGATGCCGGTTCGCCGAGAAGAACATGCGCCCAACAAGGGAGGATAGAGCGTATTGCGTTCCGTAGGAACGGAATACGCTCTGTGCCGTATTCCAGTGCAAGGTTGACCCGATGCTTTATTGGATTTCCTCGTTCTCCGACCAGGTCTCGGTCTTTCGCATCTTCCGCTACCTGACGGTGCGCACCGGCGGCGCGACCGTGACGGCGCTGATCTTCGTATTCTGGTTCGGGCCGGCGATCATCAAGCTGTTGCGCCTCAAGCAGGGCAAGGGCCAGCCGATCCGCGCCGACGGCCCGGAGTCGCACCTGATCACCAAGAAGGGCGTCCCGACCATGGGCGGCCTGATGATCATGTCGGGCCTGCTGGTCGGTGTGCTGCTGTGGGGCAACCTCGCCAGTCCCTATGTGTGGGTCGTGCTCGGCGTCACGCTCGGCTTCGGCAGCGTCGGCTTCTACGACGACTATCTCAAGGTCACGCGGCAGAGCCACCGCGGCTTCAGCGGCTGGGCCCGCCTGCTGATCGAAACCATGATCGCCGCCGCGGCCTGCGCGGCCTTCAAGCTGATCGGGCCGTCCGACATCTCCTCGGCGATCGCGTTTCCGTTTCTCAAGCAGCTGCTGCTCCAGCTCGGCTGGCTGTACGTCGTCTTCGGCGCCTTCATCATCGTCGGCGCCGGCAATGCCGTGAACCTGACCGACGGCCTCGACGGGCTCGCGATCGGCCCCGTCATGATCGCGGCGGCGAGCTTCGGCTTCATCGCCTACCTGATCGGAAACTACAACTACAGCCTGTTTCTGCAGATCCATTTCGTCCCCGGCACCGGCGAGCTTGCGGTGCTGTGCGGCGCCGTGATCGGTGCCGGGCTCGGCTTCCTGTGGTTCAATGCGCCGCCCGCCTCGATCTTCATGGGCGACACCGGCTCGCTCGCGCTCGGCGGCCTCATCGGCGCCGTCGCGGTCGCGACCAAGCAGGAGATCGCGCTCGCGGTCATCGGCGGGCTCTTTGTCCTCGAGGCCGTGTCCGTGATCGTCCAGGTGTTCTCGTTCAAGCTCACCGGCAGGCGGGTGTTCAAGATGGCGCCGCTGCATCACCATTTCGAGAAGCTCGGCTGGACCGAGCCGCAGATCGTGATCCGCTTCTGGATCATCTCCATCGTGCTGGCCCTCGCCGGCCTGTCGACGCTGAAGCTGAGGTGAGGGAATGCCATGATCCCCGTCACCACCTTCGCGGACCGCAAGGTCGCCGTCTTCGGCCTCGGCGCCTCCGGGCTCGCGAGCGCGAGCGCGCTGTTCGCCGGCGGCGCCGACGTGGTCGGCTGGGACGACGATGCGGCCCGCGTCGAGCACGCGCGCGAGGCCGGCATCCCGACCGCCGACCTGCGCGCGGTCGACTGGACCAGGATCGCGGCGCTCGTGCTCGCGCCCGGCGTGCCGCTGACCCACCCGGCGCCGCACTGGACCGTCGGGCTCGCGCGCGCGGCGAGCGTCGAAGTCATCGGCGACATCGAACTCTTCTGCCGCGAGCGGCGCCGCACCGCGCCCGACTCGACCTTCGTCGCCATCACGGGCACCAACGGCAAGTCGACCACCACGGCGCTGGTCGCGCATCTGCTCGAAAGCGCCGGCCTCGCGACCGAGCTCGGCGGCAATATCGGCACCGCGATCCTGTCGCTCGAGCCGCCGGCGGCTGGGCGCGCGCACGTGATCGAATGCTCGTCCTACCAGATCGACCTCGCGCCGAGCCTCGACCCGTTGATCGGCATCCTGCTCAACGTCAGCGAGGACCACCTCGACCGCCACGGCACGCTCGCCGAATACGCCGCGGTCAAGGAGCGCCTGGTCGCGCGCGCGCAACGCACCGCGATCGTCGGCGTCGACGACAACTGGTGCGCGGCCGCGGCCGACCGCATCGAGCAGGCGGGCAGACCGGTGGTGCGCGTCTCGGTGCGCCGCCCGCTCGCCGACGGCATCTACGTGCGGGGCGAAGAGATCATGCGCGCCGCCGGCGCGAGCGCGAAGCCGATCGCGCTGCTCGGCGGCATCGGCTCGCTGCGCGGCATTCACAATGCGCAGAACGCCGCCTGCGCGGCCGGCGCCGCGCTCGCGCTCGGCCTCGAGCCGAAGGCGATCCAGCAGGGCCTGTGGTCGTTCCCCGGCCTCGCCCACCGCATGGAGGAGATCGGCCGCAAGGGCGACGTCCTCTTCGTCAACGACTCGAAGGCGACCAATGCGGACGCCGCCGCGCGCGCGCTCGCCTGCTTCCAGGACATCTTCTGGATCGCGGGCGGCAAGCCGAAGACCGGCGGCATCACGTCGCTCGCCGAATTCTTCCCGCGCATCCGCAAGGCCTACCTGATCGGCGAGGCCGCGCCGGATTTCGCCGCGACGCTTGCCGGCAAGGCCGACCACGTCATTGTCGGCACGCTCGACAAGGCCGTCGAGGCCGCCACGCGCGACGCAGAGGCGTCCGGCTTGAAGGCGGCGGTCGTGCTGCTCTCGCCGGCCTGCGCGTCGTTCGACCAGTATCCGAACTTCGAGGTGCGCGGCGACAGGTTCCGCGAGCTGGTGCGGGCGATTCCGGGGCTGGTGCGAAGATAGAAATCTTGCGCGACGCACCCGGCCCTTTTGTCCAACGTGCACGAGCATCATAGAGTCGATGGACGGCATCATATCGCCGAGTGGTAAAATCGCGCTTTTTCCCCCAATTTGAGACGGCAGGCATCGACATGCTGACATTCGACAGGAAGCAGCTGATGAACCAGATCGAGCCGCTGCCGAAGCGGCTGCGGATCGCGTTCGCAGCCGCGTGTGCCCAGCGGCAGGCTCCCCATTATGTACCCGGATGACCGGGATGTACGAATTTGTCGATGGCGGACCTTGTCGCTTTGGCGCGCGCGGGCGGCCTGAGGTGTAAACTGGACGCGATCAAGACGGGGGCGGACCTCATGGGTACGTTGGGCAGAATCTCTGCTTGTGGCGGCGACGTTTTCTGCCGCGGCTGTAGCGATGTACTTCGCGAGGCCGAGTTCGGTATTGAATTCGGGAACTTGGCAATCTGCCGTCATGTTCGGTGTCATCGTTGCGATCGCCAGTCTTGTTTGGCGCATGACGGCACCGAAGGATCGGCGCCCGCCACGATCAAGCTGATGCACGACCGAGCATGAGGCGATTTCGGGCGGCGGGGATGGGTCTCGGAGACGGGGAGACGAGACCGGGAGATGGTGAGATTATGCTTCGTCCGCTGGAAATAGATCCGCGGACGGGCGAGAAGCGCACCGCGCACGAAAACGGCGAACCGGGCACGTGACGCAACTTCCCATCATCGTCGAGGTCAGCCCGTGGATCGGACTCATCTTCGGCGCCGGCGTCATTGCGCTCGCGCTGCGGCTGGCATGGAACGTGATCCGGTCGGCGCGCGCCGGCGGCATGAGCGCGATGACGGCGCGCCAAGGCGTCACCGTGCTGGTCACGCTGGGCGTCGGGTTGGTGCTCATCCTGCGCGACGTTGTCTGGCAGCTTCGTCTCGATGAGACGGGGGTCGTCCTGCACGCGCCCTTCGACTTGCAGCACCGCAGCGGCCGGATCGCGTGGACCGACCTCGTCTCGGCGCATGTCGTGATCCGCCGTCGCGGATCGAGCGACATCTACGAGCTCGGCTTCACCGGCGCCGACGGCACCGTGATTGCGCTGTGGAACGCCGACCGTCTGCCGGAGCAGCTCGGGCCGGCGCTGCAGGCGCTCATCATCGCGCGCGCGCCGCGGGCGACCGACGGCCGCGACATCGCGGGCCAACTCGCCTACGTGCGCCGAAACGCCCAAGCCGCCCTGGCGCCAGGCTATCGCGCCCGCGACGGCCACGGCGAACCACTGCGGTGAGGTGGCTTTATCGGTCCCGGTCGATGGAGAAGCAGGGTTCTTTATGACGGAAAAGCGATCAGGCTTGCCGGTTCTTGGCTTCGCGGATCAAAGGTCGTTCGAAAGATGGCTCGCGGCTCAACCAGCTGATGCGGTTGGCGTTTGGATCAAGTTCGCCAAGAAGGCGGCGACAAGAGCGAAACTGACGAAAGCAGAAGCGATTGACGCTGCGCTCTGTCACGGATGGATCGATGGAAAGCTGGAAAAGTATGACGACCAACACTGGCTTGTCCGCTTCACGCCGCGAAAATCGCGCAGCAAGTGGTCGGCGCTGAACCGCAACCGAGCGCTGACGCTCATCAAGGAGGGCCGCATGCGACCTGCGGGCTTCGCGCAAATCGAAGCCGCCAAGGCAGATGGCCGGTGGGAGGGCGCCTACGCCCCGGCGAGTTTGGGCCGAAGTACCCATCGACCTCCAGAAGGCCCTGGACAACAACCCGAAGGCGTCCGCATTCTTTGCAACATTGAACAGTCGAAATCGCTACGCAATCCTGTACCGAATTGGCAACGTCAAAAAAGCCGAGACGAGGGCGCGCAAGATTGCGGAATTCGTAGCCATGCTCGAGCGTGGCGAAACAATCCACGGGTAGGAAAGATGCTGTTGACTGGCTGCGCGTCGGGAAGCGGTGCGAGTTGAAGCATCAAGCGCATCCAAATTGACGTGTGTTGCCTCCGGGCGCGGGCGGGGCGTAAGCTGGCAACCAAACCCGAGAAGACGCCAGGGAGCACACGCGATGATGATCGACATGCACGCGCATTGGAAACCCGCCGAGGTCGCCGACGCGCTGCGGGCGCGCACGCGCGAGCCGCGCATCGTTCGTGGACCGGACGGGGTCGAGGTGCTGAAAGTCCCGCGCATGGCCGATGCCGCCGCTCGCCGAGGCGTTCAACGATGCCGAGCCGAATTGGCGCGCATGGACCGCCAGGATGTCTCGGTCAGCGTCCTGTCGCTGCTGGGCTCGTTCTGCTGGATCGAGGCGCAGCCGATCGACGAGGCCGCGCCGCTGTGCCGGAAGGTGAATGATGGGCTCTCCGCGATCTGTGCGCGGCATCCCGGCCGGTTCGCGGCGTTCGCGGCATTGCCGTTGACCGACATGGCGGCGGCCGGGGCGGAATTCGAGCGGGCGCTGGGGCTGCCCGGGATGATCGGGGCGCAGGTGCCCGGAAACTTGTTCTTGACGCGGGCTGACGCCGAGGCGGCGCGGCCGCTGCTGGCGGTGGCCAACCGCCACAAGGCGGTCGTGTTCATTCATCACGGGCCGCGGCCGGGCGATGCGTTCCCGAAAGTCGCCGCCGCGACCGACAATGCCCGCCGCCGCAACGGCACGCTGGATATGCAGGCAAGCCTGTCGTGCGTGATGGTGACGCTGTGCCTGACGGATTTCTGGCCGGTTACCCCGATGCGACCGTCGTGGTGCACAATCTGGGCGGCAACATTCCCTATGAGGTCGAGCGGATGGATCATCGCTCCCTGCTCGACACGCCCGATGAAGAGCTGCCGTCCGCCCGGTTTCGCCGGGCCGCCGGGGTGTATGTCGACTGCAATTCCTTCGGCCCGCGGGCGATCGAGGCGGCGGTGCGGCTATACGGGGCCGAACGGATCGTGTGCGGCACGGACGGCAGCGCGTTCGGCGTGGACTGGACGCGAAAGGCGCTGGAGGAGGCCGAGATCGGCGCAGAGGCGCGCGAGGCGATCCTCCATCGCAACGCGGCCGCGATCCTGGCGCGCGCCGGAGCGGGCGTGGTCGGCGCGAAGGCCGCCGCCTGACGGCGGCTTTAGGATTGCGCGTATTTTGTTCTTGACGACCTTTTTGCCGATTATTCTGCCGATTATTCTTGCGCCCTTGCTTCAATTGCCTTATTGGCGAAATGGGATGCGTTGAATTGCGCCCGGCGCCGAGACGGCGGCCGGGTTTTTTCGTGCCCGAAACCCAAGGACCGTAGCCGGATGGACCCCCGCGAAAGCCGGGGGAAATCCGGGACCGCCGTTCCCGCATTTCGCGGAGCCTGTCCCTTGGATTTGCCGGAGGCAAGACCCGAGGGCTTCATCCGCCCCTTGTTATTTCGTCTACGCCGCTGGTTTTCATCGCGCGCCTTTTCCGTCGTGATGTCAGCACGTTCACTTGTATTCGCCAGCATCGCTTGTTCATTTTTTTCGCCCCGAAATCGGCTGAAGGCCGTACCTCGTCAGCACGGTGCCTGCGCTCCGTCTCGCCCCTTCACGGGGGGAGGGAGCGCGCGCCTCGCACAACTCCACCCCCACCCAACCCGGAGACCATCATGACCTTCAAACCAGGCCAGAGCGGCAACCCCGCCGGACGCCCGCGCGGCGCGCGCAACAAGCGCACCGTCATCGCCGAGCAGACCTTGGACGAGCACGCCGCCGAGGTGACGCAGGCCGTGATCGACCGCGCCAAGAATGGCGATCCCACGGCCCAGCGCGCCTGCATGGATCGCATCGCTCCGCCGCTGCGGCATCGTCTGCTCGATTTCGACCTGCCCGAGCTCAAGACCGCGGGTGATGCCTTGGTCGCGTCGAGCGCGATCATCCAGGGGGCGACGCAGGGCAAGCTCACCGTTGCGGAGGCCAACGGCCTGATGCGGCTCGTGCGCGGCTTCATTGCGATCCTGGAGGTCGCCGACTTCGAGCAGCGGCTCGCCCGGCTCGAGGCGCAGATGAGCGAGGACGCGGAGCGCACGCTCGACGACGATGATGACGACGATGATGACGACGATGACGACGATGCTGACGACGATGCTCCGTTCATCCCGGCGCAATGCCCGCCGCAGCGCGCCGATGCGGCAACCACCCCCCAGCTCACCACTCACCCGTCAACCCAGGAGACCCACCATGACGACCACGACCACCGCTTCGCTCCCGCGCCTTCCCGCCCGCGCGAGCGCACCGATGATCATGCTGCGCATGCCGCTCGGCAGCGGCGAGGATGCGGAGACCTACGCGAAGCTACTCGCCGACACGATGGCGAGCGTGCGCCCGAGCAGCATCATCGAGGAGATGTGGCTGCGCAACGTGGTCAACAACTATTGGGAGATCGAACGGCTGCGGCGCTATAAGACCGCCCGCCTCGCGGCCGCGCGGGCGGACGGCATGGCCGCCGTGCTGCGCGGTCTCGGCGAGACCGTCGCGGGCGCGGACGAGCTCGCGCGGCGCTGGGCCGCGCGCCAGCCGACCGCGATCGGCGACGTGCGCGAGCGGCTCGAGGCGGCAGGTCTCGATCACGACACCGTGCACGCCAGCACGTTCGCGCTCCACCTCGACGAGTTCGAGCGCATCGAGCAGCTGATCGCAGGCCTGGAGGCGCGGCGCGCCGCCGCGCTGCGCGAGATCGGCTTCCATCGCGCCGACTTCGCCGACCGCCTCGCCGCCGCGACGCAGACGCCCGCGGTCGAGGACGCCGAGTTCGCGGAGGTGGCATCGCCAGGAGAAGCAGCATGAGAAAGCGGAGGACCAGCGCGGCGCAACGGCGGGCGAACCGCGCCAACGCGGCGCGCAGCACCGGGCCGCGCACGGCCGCCGGCAAGGCGATTGTGGCGCGCAATGCCTGGCGGCATGGGCTCAATCTGCCGGTCCTCGCCGATGCGGCGCTCGCCCCCGACGTCGCGGCGCTCGCACGCGCGATCGCGGGAGAGGGCGCCAGCGCGGCGAGCCGCGCCGCCGCCGCCCGCATTGCCGAGGCGCAGGTCGACCTCGTGCGCGTGCGCGACGTGCGGCTGGTGCTGACGCAGAGGCTGATCGACGGCGCCGACGTAACCCGCGAGGTCGTGCGGTTCGACCGCTACGAGCGCCGCGCGTTCGCTCGGCGCTCGCGCGCGCTCAAGGCGTTCGACCGCGTCGCGTGGGACGACCTGCGATTGCGGAAAAACTTAGCGCCGACAAACGCATCGGTCGCGATTGGCTTTGTTTTGCGCGGCGGCGAAAACGGTTGAGAATGCTTCAGATAAACACGTAAAGATTGCAATACGCAACCGACTCATCAGCTCGACCTTTCAGCTCGTGTCCCGATTCCGAAGTTCGCCAGATTATGCTGCGACTTCTGAGCGAACTTCGGAATCGATAAGGACACTAGCAAGCTTATGATTTTAGTGCCGCTTTTGAACCCGAAGTTCGCAACCGTGCTCGCCGCGGAGATCGTGCGAACTTCGGGTTCGCGGCACCGGGCCCATTTGCCGTTCATGGCTTTAATGCCTTGGTCACGCGCTCCACGGCCGCCGGGCCGTCCGGGTCGGACGGGTCGAGCTGGGCGAATCTCTTGAAGTCCGCGAGCGCTCGCCGCAGATCGTTTTTCTTTTCCCGGGCCATGCCCCGATTGTAGTAAGCGTTGGCGTATTTCGGATCGAGCTTGATCGCCTGGTCGAAGTCCGCCATCGCGCGGTCGAGCTCGCCCCTGAGGTAAAAGATGCTACCGCGACCGTTGTAGGCGGTGGCGTATTGCGGATCGATCCGGATCGCCTGCTCGTAGTCCGTCATGGCGCGGCTGAGGTCGCGCTTGGCCTTCCACTCCTCCCCGCGATTGTTGTAGGTCACCGCGAGCTTTCTGCCGCGGAGGCGTCCCGATTCGATCGCGCGGGAGCATGCCGCCATGGCGACGTTGCCCGATTGCGTGTAGCAGATCTCGGCGTCGTCCGCGGCCGCGGCTGTCGGCAAGCCGCCGAGCGCTGCGAGCGCCGCGCCGACGATCAACCCATACGTCGATGTCCGCATGTTCATCCCCCCGATGAATGGGCCCCCGCGGCAGTCTATAGAAAAGCGCTGAGCCTGTCAGGCTGGGCTCTGATCCTGGCTGGACCACCGCGATGTATGATTCCCGCATGGACCCGCTGTCTCGACCGCGCCGCACGTCCAGCGAAATCGTGCGCGGCGCACCTGACGGCTTCATTCCACACCCTTCACCCCGGATCCTGCAGCGGCCAGAACTTGATCGTCCGGTCGGCGCTTCCCGTGATGACGAAGCGGCCGTCGGGCGTGACCACGATTGCCGTGATCGTGTCCCAATGACCGGACAGCGAGCGCAACTCGCGACCGCTCGCCAGATCCCAGATCCTCACCGTCTTGTCCGTGCCGCCCGCAATGACCCGCCTGCCGTCCGGTGTGACGGCAACCTGTCCGACGAGCTCGCCATGGCCGGACAGCGTATGCAGCAGACTGCCGCTCGCCAGCTCCCAGACCTTGATGGTCTTGTCCATGCTGGCGGAAACGATCTGCCGGCCGTCGGGCGTCACGACGATGGAATTGATCGAGCCCTGGTGCCCCGACAGCGCGTGCAGCTCGCGGCCGGCCACCAGGTCGAAGACCAAGATCGTCGGCGCAGAGCCGCCCGCAATCAGGTATCTGCCGTCCGGGGTGACGCAGAGGTGGTCCCGGTCAGGAGCGGAAAACCGGCGCAGCTCGCGGCCACTGTCCAGGTCCCAGATCCCGATGGTGTTGTCGGCACTTCCGGTGACGATGCTTGCGCCATCCCGGCTGATGAGCACGCTGTAGATCGAGTTCGAATGCGCCTTGAAGCTGCGCAGCTCGCGGCCGCTCGCGAGATCCAAGACCTTGATTTCGTGGCCTTCGGCGGCAACGATACGGTGGCCGTCGGGCGTGACCGCGAGGTGCGTCCAGTAGCTCGCGGGAATCGAGCGGATCTCGTGACGGTCGGCCAAGTCCCAGATTTTGATGGTCTGGTCCTCGCTGCTCGAGAAGCGACAGGACGATCGGCGGAAGATTGTTGCGGGGGATCAGTCTCCAGAAGAGGGAGACCCCGATGAAAAGGGCAAGATAGAGGGCCGTGAGGAAGAAGCGATCCGGCGTGATCTTGACCGCGGGATCGCCCAGCGACGCCAGCAGCCATTCGCGCCAGGTGTCGCCGTCGGGCGAGAGCGGGCCGGATGGCGTGCGGTGGCGGACGACTTTCCTCGGCCACAGCACGTACACGGCGCACAGCCCGTCGCCCAGCAGCTTGGCGCCGCGCAGCAGCCCGACATTGTCCCATGCCCGGTATGGCCACCGCGAGGCGACGATGATCACGAGAATGATGAGCGCCCAGCCGCGCGCTCTGTCGAGCAGAATGTTGCGGCCGGCAATCAACAACCCCACCGCGATCACGAGCGGCGGCACGAGCTCGTGGAAGCGCAGCACGATGTCGAATCCGAAGCGTACGTCCTCCAGGATCCGCCAGGCGAGCTGCTCGATCTCGACCGCCGCGAGCAGGAACGCCAGCCACGCGATGATGCGACGGAGTTGGATGAGAGCGCCCTCCGCTGAATGTCGGTCGAATGCCGACGCGACCGCGTGCTGGCGATCGCGGTTGGAGATGCTACCCAGCCTCGAGATAAAATCGAACGCTCACGCGGCCTGACTGATTGCCGGCGGCGTCCCTGAGCTCGACGGCGGCGCCGCGAAAGCCGCGGTGCTGCGCAACGCTCGGGAACGCCTATCCGCCATCGCGCGCGGCCCTTTCCGACTGTGAAGCACCGCTTCACGCCTCATCGACATTATAGCGGATAGTCACGCATGGGAAGCGGCTCTATGTGGCGTGGTGGAGCACCCCAGCGGCTGGCCCGATCCGCGCGGCCAGCCGCCTCGGAACCCCGATCCCAGGACTGACATCAGGACCCACATGGAGAAACGCCCATGACCGCCGCCGCTGTCCCCGTTGATATCGCGCCGCCGCGCCCCGCTTGGCGCAGCCTGCTTTGGATCGCGCCCCTCACGCTGCTGTGGATACTGCTGATCTACTGGCAGCCGATCATCTCGACCGGCGGCGTTCCGAGCGCGGCCGCCCGGCTGATGACCTACGCGCTCATCGCGGTCGGCTTGTGGCTCGGCCTCGAAGGCACCGACCTCACATCGGACCGGCGCCGCACGACGTGGCTCGCGCTCATGATCCCATTCACGCTGTGGTTCGCCGTCGCCTGGAGTGCGGCCATCAATGGCGTCTTCCGCGCGGACGCCTCAGCCTTGCCGCTGCTGCCGATGGCGATCTTCCTGCCGGTGATCATCGGCGTGCCGCTGCTGCTGTTGTCGAAGCGGGTGGGGCAGGTGCTCGACGCGATGCCGGTGACCTGGCTCGTCGCGCTTCAGCTGTACCGCGTCTTCGGCAGCGTCTTTCTCGTTGCCGGGCTGCGCGGCGTGCTGCCGGGCGTGTTCGCGTTGCCGGCGGGAATTGGCGACGTGCTGACCGGCCTGTTCGCCGTGCCGGCGGCGATCGCCGTGGCGATCGGCACGGCTGAGGGACGTAAGGCCGCGATCATTTGGAATTTGTTCGGCCTCGCCGATTTCGCGGTCGCGATTACCCTCGGCCTGATCACCTCGCCCGGCCCGTTCCAGTTGATCGTCCCGGATGTGGCGAGCATCGGCGCGGGCGCTTACCCGAATGTGCTGACCCCCGCTTTCGTGGTGCCGAGCTCGATCCTGCTGCACGCGCTGTCGCTGCGCCAACTACGCCGGCGCCGCGGGGCCGAAACGGCGCGGCGCTAGAGGCACCATCGGCTCTGATCGACATGCTGCACGGCGCGCGCCCCTCTCCTTGCGGGAGAGAGGCGCAAGCCGCGAATCAACTCAGCAACGTCACCGGCCGCGTCACTTCTTCTCCGGCTTCTCCATCTTCTCGGCCGGCGCGGCGCCGGTCGTATCGTTCCTGTTGGTCTCGCCGCGCAGGATCTGCTGACGCTTCGCGGTCGGCTTTTCTGACTTCACGCTGTCACGGAAGTTCTGCTGCGTCTCGGTCGTCTGTGGCGACCTCTGGGCATACGCCCCCACCGGGGGCAGCAAGAGGGCCGCCACGGCGGTGGCTGCGAGCATGGTACGCATGAGCGTTCTCCTTTGGCGTTCGTACGTGCCCAGGGTCAACGGCCGCTTGCGCCAACTGTTCCGGCGGCAACTCGGCGACGGACACCGACCAAATTGCAGCAATGCAGGAACCGCCGGCACGCGGAACCGGCAGCTTTGGTTCCATCGGAACAGGGCGACGCGCGGCCGCGCCGAGGATCAGCCGAGCACCGCGGCGATCGCCTTCCCGCACGTGACCGTATCCGCCTTGCCCTTGAGATCCCCGGTGCGCAGCCTCTCGTCCGGCAGCACCTTTTCGATCGCGGCGACGATCGCGCGCGCGGCTTCGCTCTCGCCGAGGTGCTCCAGCATCATTGCGCCCGACCAGATCTGCCCGACCGGGTTGGCGATGCCCTGGCCCGCGATGTCGGGCGCCGAGCCGTGCACCGGCTCGAACAGCGAGGGAAACCTGCGCTCCGGATTGATATTGCCGGACGGCGCGATGCCGATCGTGCCCGTGCAGGCGGGGCCGAGGTCGGACAGGATGTCGCCGAACAGGTTCGACGCCACCACCACGTCGAAGCGGTCGGGATTGAGCACGAACTGCGCCGTCAGAATGTCGATGTGATACTGGTCCCACCTGATCTGCGGAAAGTTCGCCGCCATCGCCTTCACGCGTTCGTCCCAGTACGGCATGGTGATCGAGATGCCGTTCGACTTGGTCGCCGAGGTGAGGTGCTTCTTCGGCCGCGCGCCCGCGAGCTCGAACGCGAATTTGAGCACGCGGTCGACGCCGATGCGGCTCATCACGGTTTCCTGGATGACGACCTCGCGCTCCGTGCCGGGAAACATCCGCCCGCCGATCGAGGAATACTCGCCCTCGGTGTTCTCGCGCACGACGAAGAAGTCGATGTCGCCCGGCTTTCGATTCGCGAGCGGGCACGGCACGCCCGGCATCAGCCGCACCGGCCGCAGATTGACGTATTGGTCGAACTCGCGGCGGAACTGGATCAACGAGCCCCACAGCGAGATGTGATCCGGGATCTTCGCCGGCCAGCCGACCGCGCCGAAGAAGATCGCGTCGTGCTGGCCGATCTTCTCCTTCCAGTCCTCCGGCATCATGCGCTGGTGCTTCTCGTAATAGTCCCAGCTCGCGAAATCGAACCAGTCCTGCCGCAGCTCGAAGCCGAAGCGCTTGGCCGCCGCCTCCAGCGCGCGCACGCCTTCCGGCATCACTTCCTTGCCGATGCCGTCACCCGGAATGACGGCGACGCGATAGACCCGGTTCGTGCTCATGGGTTCTCCTATTCTTCCCTCTCCCCG